>JBCCUP010000081.1 GCA_039196715.1 Pseudomonadota bacterium | reverse complement strand
CGGCGGCGGTGTGATCGGCGGCGGCTGGGCCGCCCGCTTTCTGCTCAACGGCTGGGATGTACAGGTGTTCGACCCGGACCCGGAGGCCGACCGAAAACTCGCCGAGGTGCTAACCAACGCCAGGCAGGCGTTGCCGTCTGTGCTCGACGTCCCGCTGCCGGCCGAGGGCACACTGACCCGCGTCGACAGCATCGCAGACGCCGTCAGCGGCGCAGCCTGGGTGCAGGAGAGCGTGCCCGAGCGCATCGAAATCAAACACACGGTGTTCGCGGAGATTGCCGAGCACACGTCAGATGACTGCGTGGTCGCATCCAGCACCTCGGGCTACAAGCCGACCGACCTGCAGGCCGGATGCCCACGACCCGAACAACTGATCGTCGCGCACCCGTTCAACCCGGTCTACCTGCTGCCGTTGGTCGAGGTCGTCGCCGGCGAGCAGACCGACCCCGCCACGGTCGAGCGCGCGAGTACGTTGCTGACTTCGATCGGCATGAAACCGCTTCGTGTGCGAAAGGAAATCGATGCCCACATTGCCGACCGCTTTCTCGAGGCCGTCTGGCGCGAAGCCCTGTGGCTGGTCAAGGACGGCATCGCGACCACAGAGGAGATCGACGATGCCATCCGCTACGGCTTCGGCTTGCGCTGGGCGCAGATGGGTCTGTTCGAAACCTACCGGGTCGCCGGTGGCGAAGCCGGGATGGCCCATTTCATCGCCCAGTTCGGCCCCTGCCTGCAGTGGCCCTGGACCAAATTGATGGACGTACCCGAGCTCACTGACGAGCTCGTGCAAACCATCGCCGACCAGTCGGATGCCCAGTCCGGCGCCCACAGCATCCGCGAACTCGAGCGTATCCGGGACACCAACCTCGTCGGTATCCTGCGTGCGCTTCGCACCACCGACTACGGCGCGGGCCGCGATCTCAACGCGTGGCAGCGCAGCCTCTCAGGAGAACCCTCATGAACTTCGGCCTCAGCGAAGAGCAACAACTGATCGTCGACACCGTGCGCAGCTTCGTCGAAAACGAGCTCTACCCGCACGAAGCCGAGGTCGACAAGCGTGGCACCGTGCCGGACGAGCTGGCGCAGGAGATCATGCAGAAGTGCAAGGACATCGGATTCTGGGCCTGCAACATGCCCGAATCGGTTGGCGGCGGCGGACTCAACCACCTCGACTTCACGTTGGTCGAGCGCGAACTCGGCCGCGCCAGCATGGCGCTCAACCACTTCTTCGGGCGGCCGTCGAACATCCTGATGGCCTGTGAAGGCGAGCAGCGCGAGCGCTACCTCGACCCGGTCGTGCGCGGCGAGCGCTTCGACGCCCTCGCCATGACCGAACCCGACGCCGGCTCCGACGTGCGTGGCATGAAGTGCACGGCCAAGCTCGACGGCGGCGACTGGGTGGTCAACGGCAGCAAGCACTTCATCTCGCACGCCAACGTCGCCGATTTCGTGATCGTCTTCATCGCCACTGGCGAGGAAGAGACGCCGCGCGGCAAGAAGAAAAAGATCACCTGTTTCCTCGTCGACCGCGGCACGCCCGGGTTCGAGATCCTGCCGGGCTACCATTCGGTATCGCACCGCGGGTACCAGAACAACATCCTGAGCTTCACAAACTGCCGCCTGCCGGCCACACAGATCCTCGGCGAGTTGCACGGCGGCTTCGACATCATGAACACCTGGCTCTACGCGACCCGCCTGACGGTTGCGGCGATGAGCGTGGGGCGGGCACGGCGGGCCTTCGAGCTGACCTTGCCGTGGTGCGCCGAACGCGAGCAGTTCGGCCAGCCCATCGGCAAGTTTCAGGGCGTGAGTTTTCAACTGGCCGATATGGTCACCGAGATCGACGCAGCCGAGTGGCTCACCCTCGCCGGGGCCTGGCGCCTCGATGAGGGGCTGCCGGCCAACCGCGAAATCGCCAGTGCCAAGGTGCGCGCGACCGAGATGCTGGCGAGGGTCACCGACACCTGCATCCAGCTACACGGTGGTATGGGCCTGATGGACGACTTGCCCTTCGAACGCTTCTGGCGTGACGCGCGGGTCGAGCGAATCTGGGACGGCACCAGCGAAATCCAGCGCCATATCATCGGGCGCGAACTGCTGCGACCGCTCGGCGCCTGAGCCACGACCCTGCAGGGGCGTATCGCCCGTTGCGGCACGCTACCGCGCAGTCGCTCAGTCGATGAACAGGGTGTCGTCGCTGTCGAGCAGGTCGCGGATGGCCTCCGGCACGGCGAGCCCAGCCGCCACCTCGGCGTCGAGCGCAGCCTCGCTCTCGGCAACACCGGCGAGTCGACCGATCACCTCGTCGAGTCGCGCGAACGGCACCACCACGACGCCATCGCGGTCAGCGACCACCATGTCACCCGTCTCGACCTGACGGCCACCGACCACCACCGGCCCGCCCACCCGGCCCGGGCCGCTGCTGTACGGCGAACCCGGGGTCAGGCCGGTGCACCACGCGGGCAGACCCACTTTGACCAACCCAGCGTAGTCGCGCATCGGACCGTCCGTGACCAGGCCGGCACCGCCGGCGTTCCTGAGCATACCCATCAGGCGATCGCCTGCCGCAGCACAACCACGGTGCGCGGCAAACGACGCCACCACGATGTCCCCGGGTTGCACAAAGGCCAGCGCCGCAAGTGTCGCAAGGATGTCCGCGGGCCCGTTTTCTGCAGTTATGGCCGGACCGGCCGCAACACAGTGAAGGTCATGTCCCTGTCCGAGCGGCTGAATGTCAGCGGACAGGGCGCCGTCACCGAACAGGGCGTCGACGACAAACCCGGTCGGCACGCTCTGGAATGCCGCGATCTGCGCCTCGGTCGGGCGTCGCGCCGGGCGTGTCACGGTGAGTTTGCGGGGTTCCTCGATCATGTTGGCTCCTGCGAAATGCCGCACCGTGGGCCGGGTGCCGGTCTGTCCCGTCCAGCGCTTTGTCAACCGTGGTGTCACCCGTGCGTTGTGAAGCCAGACAGCCCACATCGCCCCACCAGGGGCGACCAGGAAAGCCCATGATACCCGCAGCGTCGACCCACGCCCCGTCAACCGGAGCCCCTCGCCTGACAGGGCTCGCCCTGTTGTGCGCCACGCTGGTGGCGGGCTGCGGCGGCGGCGGCGGCGGTGACACAGCGACCACAACCGGCGCGTCCGGGCTGGATGCCACGCTACGCCAGCTCGCCACCACGCACGGCGCATCGACGGACCCCACTGCCGGGCGCACCCTGCCCGCGATCACCGACCCGTTGGCCCAACTCGGCCGAGACCTGTTTTTCAGCCAGAGCTTGGGCGGCGGATTCGACAGTGCGTGTGTGAGCTGCCACCACCCGGTGCTCGGTGGCGCCGACGCACTGGCGTTGTCGGTCGGTGTGGGGGCCACCACCCCACACCTGCTCGGGCCCGGTCGCCAGGACGCCGACGGCGTGCCCGACGTGCCCCGCAATGCGCCGACCGTGTTCAACCTCGGGCTCTGGGACACCGGCCTGTTCTGGGATTCGCGCGTGGAAAGCCTGGGCAGAACGCCAGGCCAGAACGGCGCGGGCAGCGGCATCCGCACACCGGAGACGCTGATCGGCACCGCCGACCCCAACGCCGGGGGCAACCTCGCCACCGCCCAGGCGCGCTTCCCGGTGACCAGCGTGGAGGAGATGAAAACCACTGCGTTCGAGCTCAACAGCAGCAACGACGCCGTCCGCGACCACCTCGCCGCCCGACTCGGCGACTACGGCGTTGGCACCGGCGAGCTCGCCACCAACGCCTGGCTGCCCGCCTTCCAGGCCGCGTTCGGCAGCACGCAGTCGGCAACGCAACTGGTGAGATTCGACAACATTGCCCTTGCCATAGGCGAGTACGAGCGCTCGATGGTGTTCGTCGACTCGCCCTGGCAAGCCTTCCTGAACGGCGATGCCACCGCGCTGAGCGACGCCCAGAAACGCGGTGCCGAGTTGTTCTTCACGCCGGCAAACCAGGGCGGTGCCGGTTGCATCAACTGCCACAGCGGCACCTTGTTCAGCGACGGCTCGCACCACACCGTGGCCTTCCCGCAGTTCGGCCCCGGCAAGGGCGACAACAACGGCGCGAACAGCGAGGACGATTTCGGTCGTGAACGCGAAACCGGTGATCCGGACGACCGTTACCGCTTCCGCGTGCCGAGCCTGCTGAACGTCGAGCTGACCGCGCCCTACGGGCACAGCGGTGCCTACGCAACCCTCGAGGAGGTGGTGCGACACTACGACAACCCGACACGCGCCGCCGACCGCTACTTCGACCGGGGTGGCTGGTGCCTGCTGGACCAGTTCCGCACCCTGCCAAACTGCGCCGCGCTCTACCCTAACGCCCGCGGCAACACCGCCCGGGCCGCGGACAAGCTCCGCCAGGAGCGCAACGCCGGACGGAGCCTGGTGCCGCAGATCAACCTCAACGGCGGAGACGTGGCCGACCTGGTGGCGTTCCTCACGGCACTGACAGACCCGTGCGCCCGCGACCGGGACTGCCTCTCTCCCTGGATTGCCAACCCCGCCAGCAGCGGGCCCGACGGGCAGCAGCTCAACGCCGTTGACGCCGCCTTGCAGCCCCTTTGACGCCCCGGGATGGCCACCCGACGGCGCCCGGAACCGGACGCCGCTCACCCGATCACCGACCGCGCCTGCCTCACCCCGTGGATCGCCAACCCGGCGTCGAGCGGCCGCGACGGCGTGCAACTCAACGCCACAGACGCACGCCTGTCGCCGCTCTGGCCCGCTACCGACCCGCGCGGGCCCCACCGGGGCGCGGTTTTCGCTGGCCTCACACCCGGTGCCGCGGTGCCGGGACGCCGTGCGATACTGCCTGCCCCCCCAAGCACATCGCGACCGACCCGACCCGTTGAACGCGCTCTCCACCACGCTGCCGGCGCTGTACGCGACGATCGCGCCCATCTTCTTCGTTGTCGCAGCCGGCTTCGCCGTCCGCAAAGGCGGTGTGCTGACCGCCGACGGGTTTCGCACGCTGGCGGCGTACGTCGCCACGGTGGCCGCCCCGGCGATGGTGTTTCACGCGATCGCCACCAGCGCGCCCGGCGCGCTCGGTCAACCGGGTTACCTCGCCGGTTACACCCTCGGGTCGATGGGTGCGTTCGTGCTGTGTTACGCCGGCTTGCGCTGGGCAACGCACACGCGCGGACCGGTCTTGGCGTTTGGTGCGCTCGGTGGCAGCTTCGGCAACTCGCTCATGGTCGGCTACCCGCTGGCGGTGCTGCTGTACGGTGAGGCGGCGTCGATCGCCCTGGCACTGACCCTGCTGGTCGAGGTTGCGGTGGTGCTGCCGATGGCGCTAACGCTCGCTGACGTCGGCCGCCCTCGCGCACCCGGCGAGCGACACCCGGCGGCGGTCAATGCGCTCGCCATCGCGCGCAACCCCCTGTTCGGCGCGATGGTGCTCGGTGCGCTGGTGGCGTGGGGCGAGCTGCGGCTGCCCCAGCCCGTCGACGACGGCCTGGCGCTGCTCGCGCGCACCGTGGCGCCGGTGGGGCTGTTCGTGATCGGCGGCCTGATCGTCGGCTACACGGCTGCGGGCGATGGCCGCCGACAGGCGATCGTGGTGCCGGGCAAGCTGCTGGTGCACCCGGTCGCCGTGTGCCTGGCCCTGCTCGCCTTCGGGGTGACCGACCCGGCGCTGATCGGGCCAGCCTTGTGTTTCGCGGCATCGCCGATTTTTGGCGCCTACGCCGCCATCAGTCAGCGCTACGGCATCGCCCGAGAGAGTGCGGCCGTGATGATCGCGACCACCGTCTGTGCGGCCGCCACCCTGCCGCTGGTGTTGTGGCTGATCGGCGCCGCGCTCACCACCCCGTGACCCCGCTGACAGGTTGACGGGTCCGCCGAGTCTGGCCACCATGGCTGCACCACACTCCCCATCAGGATCCCGTCCATGCGCTACCTGCACACCATGGTGCGTGTCACCGACGTCGACGCCTCCCTCGCCTTCTACCGCGATGTGTTGGGCCTTGTCGAGACCCGCCGCAACGACTACGAGAACGGCCGCTTCTCGCTCATTTTTCTCGCCGCCCCGGAAGACGAAGGCAGCGCCACGAGCGCGCGCGCGCCCGAACTCGAACTGACCTACAACTGGGATCCCGAGGAATACACCGGCGGGCGGAACTTCGGCCACCTCGCCTACGAAGTGGACAACGTCTACGACAGTTGCCAGCGCGCCATGGACGCCGGCATCACCATCAACGTGCCGCCGCGCGACGGCCGCATGGCCTTCTTCCGTTCACCGGACGGCATTTCGATCGAGTTGCTGCAGGCAGGTGAACCGCTCGAGCCGGCCGAGCCCTGGGTGTCGATGCCAACCACTGGTAGCTGGTAGGCCCTCAACCGAGGGCGTCGAGGGCGGCTTGCGTCTGCAATCGCGCGTAGGCTGTCTGGCGGCTGTGCCCGGGCATCCAACCGGCAAGGAAACGCTGGTAGTCCGCCCACGCGAACGGCCAGAGTGACCGCCACTCGCGCTCGACCGCATCGGCGTCGACGTCCGCAGCCAGGTTCTGCCGCAGCGCGCCGAAGTAGGTGTCGAGGTGCCTGTCGGCGTCCCGCAGCAGTGCGTGGCCGTCCCAGGCGCTGGCGGCCAGCACCATGAGGTCACGCACGCCGACCCCGCCACCGACGTATTGGAAGTCGACGGCGGCCGCGTCGTCGCCCGCCACCGTCGTGCAAAAATTAGCAAGCTTGGCATCGCCGTGCACCCAGGTCTGGTAGCGCGCGCCGTTGAGCATCTGATCGATGTCGGCCGCGCGTGACTTGAGCGCACCGTCCAGCATGGCACGCCACTCCGCCTCGCGCGTGCCGAAATGCCAGTAACACCCCACGTCCCACAGCGCGGTTGGCGGCACGCCAAAGTGGGTTGCGTGGAACGCGGCCAACCACCGCACACACGCGTCAAACGCGCGTTGATCGCCGGTCCCGGGACGCGCGCCGTAGCCGGCGGCGTCCAGGTCTTCGAGCAGGAGCCGAAACTGACCGGCAGACGCCCGGGCGTCTCCGAGGGAGTGCGGCACCCGCCACGCGGCGGAGGGCCGGACTGAGGCGGCCCGGTAGAACGCCTGCTCAACACCATAGGACCGGAGTTTTCGCGCGTGCCCTGCCGCGTGCTGCCAGCCGCGGGGGTGATGGAGATCGCCGTCGGCCGCGACCCATTTCACCACCATGGCGCGCACAGGGCTCGCCGCGCAGCGCACCCGTCGCAGCTCGCCGTAACCGCTCCAGAGCGTCTGGATGCGTTGGCCGATCGCAACGGCCCGTTGTGGTTGCGAGAGCACTTCGGCCACCCAGGCTTGCATCGCCTCGGTGCGGTCGTCGTGCTGATCCGTTCCGTCTGTCACCGTATACTGTGCGGTTTGGCTCCTGTGGGCGCACATGGTACTCGACCTGCTCAGCCGCATCGCCGGCACGGTCTTCCCGCTGTTCGCGTTGGTGGCCGTGGGTGTCGTGTTCGCGCGGCGCGCGCGACCGGCGCTCGACGACATCAACCGCGCCAACATGGACATCTTCACGCCCGCGCTGGTGTTCACCATCCTCGTGGCCGGCGATTTCACGCTGATCGAGATGGCGCCCCTCACCCTTGCCACCGTGCTGTGTGTCGGGCTGTGCGCGGGCGCGGCCGCGGCAGTGGCCTGGGGCACCGGCCTCGACACCCGCGTGCTCGTGCTCGCCACCACGTTTCGCAATTCGGGCAACATCGGCCTGCCACTGGCCGTTTTGGCGTACGGCGACGCTGCGCTGCCCGCCGCCACCGTGGTGTTCGTGTCCGGGAATCTCGTGCACTTTCTCGTCGGTGCCCGGTTGCTGCGCGGTGCGCACCGCGGCCGCGACGTGCTGGCCGTGCCGGTCGTCTGGGTGTCGTTGCTGGCCCTGGTCATCAAGGCCGCAGGCGTGTCGGTGCCGGCGGTCGTGATGACACCGATCGGCATGCTCGGTGACATCGTGATTCCCCTGATGTTGTTTGCCCTCGGCGTGCGGCTCAACGACGCCGACCTCTCCGAGTGGCGGGTCGGCGTCATCGCCGGCGTCGCCATGCCGTTGACCGGCGCCGTCGCCTACCTGCTATCGGCACCGTGGTTCGACCTCGAGCCCCACCAGGCCGCCGCGCTGCTGGCCTACGCCGTCCTGCCGTCGGCGGTGCTGAACTTCATGTTCGCTGAGCGCTACGGCTACAAACCGGCGCAGGTTGCCTCGATCATCGTGATCTCCCACGCGGTCGCGCTGGCGACCTTGCCGCTGATGCTGGCCTGGTCACTGACCCACATTGCCCCGCTCTGAGGCCGACGACACAGCGTCGCCGCAGCCACGACAGTCGATGGCGTCGGCGATACCGTACGCGGGGCCCGTCCTGCACTAGGCTTGCCGCCACACCGACCCCGAGACCGTGCCGTGGCCCGCTCACTCCATCGTCTTCTGCACCCGCAGTCCCTGGCCGTGTTCGGCGGCAGCTGGGCCGAAGCGGTCATCACCCAAAGTCAGCGCATGGGCTTCGCCGGCGACATCTGGCCGGTCCACCCCACCCGCGACACGGTGGCCGGTCTGCCGTGTTACCGCGATGTCGCGGCGCTGCCCAGCGCCCCCGATGCGAGCTTCGTGGGCGTCAACCGCCACGCAACACTCGATGTCGTCGCCCAGCTCGCCGCGCGCGGTGCCGGTGGCGCGGTCTGCTTTGCGTCGGGCTTCGCCGAAGCGGCAGCCGAGAGCCCTGACGGACCTGCCCTGCAACACGCGTTGGTGCGCGCCGCGGGCGAGATGCCGGTGCTCGGGCCGAACTGCTACGGCCTGATCAACTACCTCGACGGTGCACTGCTGTGGCCGGACCAGCACGGCGGTGACCGTGTCACGCGCGGCGTGGGCCTGATCACCCAGTCGTCCAACATCGCCATCAACCTCAGCATGCAACAGCGTGGCCTGCCGGTGGCCTTCGTCGCCACCGCCGGCAACCAGGCGCAAACCGGGTTGGCCGCCCTCGCCGACGCCCTGATCGACGACGACCGCGTCACCGCGCTCGGCTTGTACATCGAGGGCATCGGCGACCCGGTGGCCTTCGAGCGCATGGCGCAGCGCGCACACGCAGCGGGCAAGTCGATCGTCGCGCTCAAGGTTGGCAAGTCCCACCTCGCGCAAACCGGCATGGTGTCGCACACCAACTCGCTGGCCGGCAGCGACGCCGGCGCGGACGCGCTGCTCCGACGGTGCGGTGTCGCCCGCGTGGACACGGTCAGCGCGCTGATCGAAACCCTGAAACTCGTGCACACCGTCGGCCCGCTCGCGAGCACGAAACTCAGTTCAATGAGCTGTTCCGGTGGCGAAGCGAGCCTGATCGCCGACACGGCCGAAGGGCGTGCCACCGACTTCCCGGCCCTGACGGCGCAACAGCACAGCGACCTTCGCGCTGCGCTCGGCGAGGCAGTGGCGCTCGCCAACCCGCTCGACTACCACACCTACATCTGGCACGACGAAGACGCCCTGACGGCGTGCTACGCCGGCATGCTCCGCGGCGACGCCGCGCTGAACCTGTTGGTGATGGACATCCCGCGCGAGGACCGCTGTGACACCGCGACCTGGGCCCCCGCACTCAACGCCATCCGCCGCGCCCGACGCGACACAGGCGCGCCGACTGCGTTGCTCGCAAGCCTGCCGGAGAACCTGCCCGAGGCCCTTGCCCGCGAGCTGATGGCCGACGGCATCGTGCCGCTGTGCGGCTTCGACGACGCGCTGGTTGCCATCGAGGCTGCTGCCGCCATCGGCGCACACCAGGCTGCGCCTCGGCCGACACCCTTGTGGCCGCCCTCACAGCCGGCCGACGCGACAGCAACGGACACCCTGACCGAGGCCGATGCCAAGCAGATGCTATCGCATGCAGGCGTCCGCGTGCCGCGCAGCGTGTCTGCGGACTCGGTGGACGCCTGCGTCGATGCGGCGACCGAGCTGGGGTTTCCGGTGGTGGTCAAGGGCCAGGGCATCGCACACAAGAGCGAGGCCGGCGCTGTGCACCTCGATCTCGCCACGGCCGACGCGGTCGCGACCGCCGCCCGCCAGACCCTCGACGTCGCCCCGTCGCTGCTCGTCGAAGAGCAGATCACCGAGGTCGTCGCCGAGCTTCTGGTTGGCGTGGTGGCCGACCCCGCTCATGGCTATGTCCTCACGCTCGCCGCCGGTGGAACCTTGACTGAAGTGCTGCGCGACAGCACGAGCCTGCTGTTGCCGGCGAGCGACGACGCCATCCGAGCCGCGCTCGGCACGCTGAAGATCCACCCGCTGCTCGGCGGGTTCCGCGGTCGACCCGCCGCAGACACCGACGCGATTGTCGCGCAGGTGCAGGCGGTCTGCGCGCTGGTCGAGGCAGAACGCGGTACCCTCGCCGAAGTTGAAATCAACCCCGTGCTGTGTCGCGCGCACGACGCCGTCGCCGCCGACGCCCTGTTGTCCCGCTGGAGCCCCGTATGACTGACACACCGATTCGCGTCCGACGCGAAGGCCACATCTTCGAACTCACCCTCGACCGGCCCAAGGCCAACGCGATCGACCTCGCGACCAGCCGACGCATGGGCGAGGCCTTCGCCGAGTTCCGCGACGACCCGACCCTGCGGGTGGGCATCGTGCGGGCCGCCGGCGAGAAGTTCTTCTGCGCGGGCTGGGACCTCAAGGCGGCCGCCGGCGGCGACGCCGTCGACGGCGACTACGGCGTCGGGGGTTTCGGCGGACTGCAGGAGCTGCGGGGCTTGAACAAGCCCGTGATCGCCGCGGTGAACGGCATCTGCTGCGGCGGCGGTCTGGAGCTCGCGCTCTCGGCCGACCTCATCGTCGCCGCCGACTCGGCGAGTTTTGCGCTGCCGGAAATCCGCTCCGGCACCGTTGCCGATGCCGCGTCGGTGAAACTGCCCAAGCGCATCCCCTACCACGTGGCGATGGACCTGCTGCTGACCGGACGCTGGTTCGACGTCGACGAGGCGATGCGCTGGGGCCTGGTCAAGGAACAGTGCCCCCTCGAGGAGCTCGAAGCGCGCACCTGGGCACTGGCCGAGCACCTCGCCTCGGGTCCGCCGCTGGTCTACGCTGCCATCAAGGAGATCGTACGCGACGCCGAGGACGCCAGATTCCAGGACGCGATGAACCGCATCACCACCCGTCAGCTCGAGACCGTCGACACGCTGTACGGCTCGGAGGACAACCTCGAAGGCGCCAAAGCCTTTGCCGAAGGGCGGGATCCGGTCTGGCAGGGCAAGTGATCTGAACGCGGTTTGACGTCACACTGCGGTGCAAGTAGGTTCTGGTGCACTGCTGCAAGTAACCGGGGTGCTTCGTGTGTGACCCAAGGGTGATCGATACCGTCAAACGCCGAATGCTGAAAGAGCGCCCCCTGTCTCGTCGCCGTTTGCTGCAGCGCAGCGCATGCGCCATGACGGCTGGCGTCACAGCATGTGGCGCCTCATCGGCCGTCACAGCACCTGGCTCGGCGCGCACGGTCGAGGACATGACCTACGAGTTACACCGTGAGTTTCCAACGTACTTCGGCGTACCCGGATTCGAGGCGGAGCACACCTACAACTACGCAGAACACCGCTTCAATCTGTTCAACCTGCGGCTCAACGAGCACACCGGAACGCATGTAGACGCCCCGCTGCATTTCTCCGGCGACGGTTTGGCAGTGCACGAAATCCCCGTGAACCAGTTGGTGGTGCCGCTGTGCGTCATCGATATCGCAGCACGCGCCGCAGACGATGCCGACGCGCAAGTCACGCCGGATGACATCACCGCCTACATCAGCCGACACGGTCCGTTGCCACGTCATGCCTGCGTCGCGATGTACTCAGGCTGGGGACGTCACGTCACGACGAAAAAATACAGAAACGAAGATCTGTTCGGTGCCATGCACTTTCCCGGATTCCACCGGGAAGCCGTAGAGATGTTGATGGACGACACCGAAGCAGTCGCGTTGGCGGTGGACACATTGTCTCTGGACCATGGGAAATCCAGGGACCTTGCGACCCACTACGCTTGGCTACCCACTAACCGCTACGGTATCGAGAACCTCGCCAACCTAGAAAACGTCCCCGCTTCCGGCGCAACACTGGTGGTTGGTGCACCCAAACACCGCGGCGGCTCTGGCGGGCCCGCACGCATTTTCGCGTTCTTTTGAGCGACACCGACGGGTATCAACCCGAAAGCCGGTTGCAGACTGCGGGACACCGGCAGATACCTGCCCTGACCGTTCGAAGGGCACCCAATCGCTAGGCAGATTCGCTCGCCATGCGCAGTGCTGGGAACGGGTTCCGCATGTCCTTCCAGGTCGCGCTGTTGCGCGACGCGGTCTCGTCATCGAGCAGGCATTTGTCGAGCCTCTGTCTGAGTGTCGGTTCGTCGAGGTTCTGGCCAATGAAGACGATCTGCTGCAAGCGGTCGCCGAAACGCTCGTGCCATTCAGGGCGCTCGTCCGGGCGCTGCCCTTCGGGGTGACCCCAGTGCGCGCGCGAGATTGCAGCCCACCACATGCCAACGGGGGTGGCATCGCTGACGCCACCCGCTTGGGCCCACTCGTAGGCAACCCGGTGGTCCGCGGCAACCCAGAAGAAGCCTTTGGAGCGCAACACGCCCCGCCAGTTATCTTCTTCGTACAAAAAATCCCACAGTTTCATCGCGTCAAACGGTTGCGGCGTTCGGTAGGTGAAACTCGATATGCCGTATTCCTCAGTTTCAGGCGTGTGCTCGCCTGCTAACTCACGGACCCAACCAGCCGAACTGGCCGCCTTGTCGTAATCGAACAAGCCGGTGTCCAACACCGCGTCGAGCGGGACATTCCCGCGCGTCGACGTCAGCAACCTCGCTCCGGGGTTCAAAGCGCGAACAATGGCTTCGACTTCACGCGCGGTGTCGTCGTCGATCAGGTCAATTTTGTTCAGCACGATCACGTCAGCGAACTCGATCTGTTCAATCAGCAAGTGTGTGACGGTGCGCTGGTCTTCTTCGCCAAGAGACTCACCGCGCGCTTGCAACGCGTCTGCTTCTTTGTAGTCTTTCAAAAAATGGGCGGTATCGACCACGGTGAGCATGGTGTCCAGTCGTGAGACATGGCTCAGGCTGACCCCCTCCTCGTCCTCGAAGGTGAAGGTTTGCGCGACCGGAATCGGCTCGGAAATGCCGGTCGACTCGATCAGCAGGTAGTCGAAGCGGTCTTCTTTCGCGAGCCGAGAGACTTCGGCCAACAGGTCGTCACGCAGCGTGCAGCAGATGCAGCCGTTGGTCATCTCAACGAGTTTTTCTTCGGTGCGCGACAGCTCCGCGCCGCTGCGGTCGATAAGCTGCGCATCAATGTTGACTTCGCTCATGTCGTTGACAATCACCGCCACGCGACGCCCTTCTCGGTTGTTGAGCACCTGGTTGAGAAGCGTGGTTTTTCCGGCCCCAAGGAAACCAGACAGCACCGTTACGGGCAGCCGCGACTGGGGGGGATTGACATCAGTTGGTACAGTCATGTTTCTAACCTGCGTCGCTAGGCCACACTAAGTGACGTAGCCTCACGTGGAAGGGGACTCGCGCTGACACTTTTCCTTTTTGTTATAAATTCAAGCAGAACAGGGCGGCGAGATCACCCGTTCTCCTCTGGGCCTTGGGACCCGAGGCACACGTACAAGACACGCCCGCACCCCGTTGAGCATGAAGGGCATGACCCCACATCACTGAACGTGCTCTGCGAGACTCAACACACCCGGGCGCGAGCACCGGTCGCCGGTCGCCGTTGTCAATGTCTGGCATTTCGACGCGCGAGCAACCAGACAAAGAACACGCCCCCGATCAAACCCGTCACAATGCCGATCGGCATGTCCTCAGGCGCCATGACCGTTCGCGCGATGATATCGGCCCAGAGTAGAAATACAGAACCCATCAACGCCGACACCGGCAACACCCGTGTGTAGCTTCCGCCAACCAGCAGGCGTGCCACGTGTGGCACCATCAGACCAACAAAGCCAATGATGCCGGAAAACGCAACCATGACGCCGGTAATCATCGCGCCGACCACGAACACGGCAAGCCGGAATCGGGAAACACGAATGCCGAGGGTTGCGGCTGTTTCATCACCGATTGTCATGGCGTTCAACGACGCTGCCTGGCTCATCAGCCAGGCAGCGCAAACCGTGAGTATGACCAGCGGGTAGATCAGGTGGTCCCATTGCGCCAAGCCGAGACCGCCAAGCATCCAGAACACCACCGTGTGCGTGGCCCGTGGATCCCCGAGGAAAATCAGCCCGTTTGCGCACGCCATGATGATGAACGACACCGCAACACCGGCGAGCACCAGTCGGTCCGCACTCGCCGCGTTGGCGAGCCGGGAGACCCCCAGAACCACGAGTGTCGCGGCCAGGGCCCCGACGAAGGCCAACAACGGGACCGTCAACAAACCAAGGAACAACCCGGCGTGCAAAAGCGCAAATATGGCACCGAACGCACCGCCAGAGGAAATTCCGAGCAGGTGCGGATCCGCAAGGGGGTTGCGGGTGACGGCTTGCAGGCTTGCGCCCACCACCGCCAACCCGGCCCCGACCAACATGGCCAACAGGGCACGCGGGAACCGAATCTCCCACACAATGGCTTCTCGGCCTTGGCTCCACGTCTGTTCAACAAGGCCGGGGGAGAGCCGGTTTGCGATAACGCTCCAGACCGTGTCTATCTGCACGCCCACCGCGCCGACGGACACCGCAACAGAGAGCGACACCAACAACACGGCCAACCCAAGGAGTCCAATCAGCAGACGCTGGGTCACCGACACTACAGCTCAACCCTGAACATCACGACAAGCCTGGCGCCATGCTGTCCTTCTGGCGCCACGCTAACATCGCACGGTTTCCGGCGTCGATCACCGGCGTTCGGATGCATCAGTTGCCGACCACCGTACCGGAAACTACTCGGCCCAGAACGCGCCTGCCAAGGTCTTGATCGCCTGGATGTTCCGCGGCCCCGGCGTGGCTTCGACGTACTCCAGCGTCACGAAGCGGTCGTTCTTGACCGCGTCGAGCTCGGCGAAGGCCGGGTTTGACATCATGTATTCGCGCTTCTGCTCGGCCGTCACGTTGCCGTAGTTGACGATGACCACCACTTCCGGGTTGCGCTCAACCACTTCTTCCCAGGTCACCGTCGCCCAGCTCTTTTCAAAATCGTCCATGATGTTCTGACCGCCTGCCGCTTCAATGAGGGCTGTCGGCATCGCGTACCGCCCGGCGGTGAACGGCGCGTCTTCCCCACTGTCGTAGACGAACACGCGAAGCGGGTCACCGGTTTCAAGGGTGTCCGTGAACGCCGTCAAATCGGCTTTATAACCGTCAACCAACGCAGACGCCGTGTCCTCGACACCGAAGATCGTGCCGAGGTTGAGCAAATCCGCGTACATGTCGTCGATGCTGGCTTTGCCTTTCTCCATGATATGGGTGCAGCTCTCGGTGAGTTCGTACACCTTGATACCGAAGGGCGCCAGGGTTTCAGGCGTCACATCGCCGCCCACTTTCATGCCGTAGTTCCAGCCCGCAAAAAAGAAATCCGCATCAGCGCCGACAAGCACTTCCTTTGACGGGTACTTCGCAGACAACTCGGGCAGCGCTTCGACGCCGTCACGCATGTCCTCGTCCAGGGTTTTCCAGCCGGAAATGCCGGTGTACCCCACCATCTGGTCTGCCAGTCCGAGGACCAACATCATTTCAGTCAGGTTGACGTCGTTGGAAATGGCACGTGTCGGTGGCGTGTCGAAACTGACAGTGCGATTGCAACTCTGCACTGTCGATTCCGAAAGCACTGAAGGCGAGTGCACACTGAGGCTCGCGCCGATAACAAGTGACAGGGTTGCGAGAGCGAGTGGTTTCATTGGGAGTGTCCTTTTTGAGCAAGATGAAACGAAAGGTGTGCCGTGTTACTGGGTGTCAGCTGTTCGCGTCGTGCGAGCCCCTGAAAGGCTTCAGACACCGTCTGTTCCGAGAACACGGTGTCCGGTGGTCCAAACCCCAACGCGCGGCCGGCTTGCAAGAGCAGAACGTCGTCACAGGTCGACGCGGCCATGTTGAGATCGTGCAGCGAGGTCACGATGGTCAGAGGCAGCCCCTTGATCAGCGCCAGCACCTCGAGCTGGTGCCGGATATCGAGGTGATTCGTGGGTTCGTCGAGGACCAGCAGCCGGGGCTCTTGTGCAAGCGCACGGGCAACCATCACACGCTGCCGTTCACCGCCCGACAACGTGCCAAATCTGCGCTCAGAAAAGCCGTACAGGCTCATCCGGTCCAATGCAGCGTCGACCACCTGCGCATCGTGTGCGCCACCTGCACTGCCGAAGCCGTGCCTGTGAGGCGTCCGCCCAAGCGCGACGATCTCGCGCACGGTCAAGGCAAAATCGGTGGGTTGCTCTTGCAGCACGGCCGCGACGCTGCGGGCCACGTCACGTGCAGACAGGGACCACACGTCCACACCGTCGAGCTTCACGGTCCCGGAACTCGGCACAAGAAACCGGTACAACAACCGCAGCAACGTCGACTTTCCAGCCCCATTGGGGCCGACAACGCCGAGCACCCGCCCGGGTGCGAGCTCGAAACTGACCGGCTGCAACACGGGGGCGCACTGACGGGGTGCACGCCAGCTCACGTGATCGACAGACAGCCGTGCTGCGGCGTGACTGAGACGTTCGAATACTGCGCCACGTGTGACCCCGAGGTCACCAACAGGGCACGGAAAGGAGCGGTTCATCAAGAATTGATCTGACTTACGGGTTCGATTTGGGTTGGCAGAGAGATGACCTTGTTGGCCTGTTGTCGATATGACTCGGTCGAACCGCCACCGCTGCCGCCACACCCAACCGGTGATCGTCGATCGTGGGTTGAACAGCGTGGCTGTTCGCGAGAGTCTTAGCGCCTTTCGAGGTCAATTTGATATGTTATAACATAACACTATTACGCCTCACAGTAACCAACTCGCCCTATCTCTCACGACCCGCTGTAACGGACCCGCTGCAGAGGCAGTGGCGTGCGATTCCACGTAGAAGGAGTGCCATCCCATGTCCGCTGAAACACAGGTTCCCGTCACCGTCTTGACCGGTTTCCTGGGTGCCGGCAAGACGACACTGTTGAACCGCATCCTCACCGAACGGCACGGCAAGAAGTACGCGGTCATCGTCAACGAGTTCGGTGAAGAAGGGATCGACAACGACCTGGTTGTCGACGCCGATGAGGAAGTGTTCGAGATGAACAACGGGTGTATCTGCTGCACCGTGAGAGGTGACCTGATCCGGATACTCGGCGGCCTGATGAAACGGGCCGACCAGCTTGACGCCATCATCGTTGAGACCACCGGTCTGGCAGACCCCGCCCCGGTTGCACAGACCTTTTTCGTCGACAGCGATGTTGCCGAACGCACCACACTCGATGCCATTGTCACTGTGGCAGACGCGGTGCACCTCGACGGACAGCTCGGTGAGCACCATGAGGCCGAGGAGCAAGTGGCCTTTGCCGACGTTGTGCTGCTCAACAAGACCGACCTGGTCGAGGCCGATGGCCTCGAACGCATCGAGTCGCGCATTCGCAAGATCAACCCTTACACCAAGATCATACGGACAGCGCGCTGCAACGCACCGCTCGATGAAGTCGTTGGGCTCAACGCGTTCGATTTGCAACGGGTGTTGGAGGTAGAGCCGGATTTCCTGACCTCCGACCACGATCACGAACACGACGACGACGTCACCAGTGTGTCTTTCGCTCTGGACGAGCCACTCGATCTCGACGCCTTCCAGAACTGGTTTGGCAGACTGTTGAGAACGCGGGGGCAGGATATCCTCCGATCCAAGGGCATCCTCGATTTCGCGGGCGTCGACGACCGCTACGTGTTTCAAGGCGTTCACATGCTCATGGACGGATCGGTCATGGGCACCTGGCCTGAGGGCGCGCCCCGCACCTCTCGCATCGTGTTCATCGGGCGGGATCTCGACAGCATGGATTTGAAAGCGGGGTTTGAAGCCTGCAAGGCAACAGCCGCAGCAACATGATGCCGCGCTTTGCCGAGACGGCATTTGAACGACGAAGCCTGACATTGGAAACCGGCGCACCTGTCACGGGCGCTGTTGCGACATCGGATGCGGTCGTCGCCGGGTTTGGTGATGGCACGTTGCGTTTTTTCACTGCGGACGGCCCATCGAAAGCCATTCAGTCGCACAGCGGCGTGGTCTTGTGTCTCGCAGCCCAAGGCTCGACCGTGATCAGCGGCGGTGACGATGGCCGCCTGGTTCGGACATCTCACGACGGTCGCGTGGAGGAGCTGGCAACATTCGGGTCCCGCTGGGTGGATTGCGTGGCAGCCACCGTCGAGCGCATCGCTTGTTCAGCCGGGCGCAACACATACCTCTGGCGCAGCTGGCAAGGCAAGCCAACCGTGTTCGAGCACGACAGCACCGTCGGTGGCTTGGCGTTCGACGGCAAGGGCAAACGGTTGGCAGTCGGGCACTACGGCGGCGCCACCCTCTGGGAGCGCGGCTCCAAGCGGTGGGTGTCCACCAAACTGCCCTGGAAAGGCTCACACGGGGCTGTGAGCTTCAGTCCGGACAACCGCTTTCTCATATCCACCATGCAGGAGAACGCGGTCCACGGTTGGCGTTTGCGCGACAAATGTCAGCTTGCGATGCCTGGGTACCCTGCAAAGATCAAGAGCTTCACCTGGGTGGGTACCACCCCGCATCTCGCGACGTCTGGCGCCGATGAAGCCATCTGTTGGCCGTTCGACGGCAAGGACGGGCCGATGGAGCGCAAACCCTTGAGCGTCGCACCCGGCGGACAACAGCTCGCCACCTGCGTCGAAGGCCTGCCCATGATCGACGCGCTGTTCGTCGGCTTTCAGGACGATGCCGTCATCCTCGCCGAACTCGACGAGGACAAGGACATCAACGTGATACGCGGCTCCAAAGGCGATGAGGTCACGGCAATGAAGGTGTCGTCCGAGCACTCGCACGTGCTGATTGGCGACGCTGCGGGGCGGGTGCTGTGGGCCAAAATGTGGGCAGACGAAGGCTGAGAGACCGCGGTCGCTGAACGCGCGCTCGTCTCGTCACCAACTCACAGCCGATTTTGTCAGCGGTCTGGGCAGCCGCAGCTCGGACCGCAATCGCAGTCCAGGCAGGTGCAGACGTCGCCACAGCAGCACTGATGGCCTATTCGATCGCCAGGCGTGCAACCGCAGCTCGGCGGACACGTGTCACACGCGCACTTGTCTTCATCTGTCATCGCGCTGCTCACTCTTTGTCGTACACGCTACAACCTACGACAGATCCCATGCTGACAGCAACCGTGCGTGTCAGTTTGTACTGGAACTGAGACACTTCCCACGCATTTGCACGACTGCGCCCTCGCCACGTGGGCAACTTCAATCCAGCCTGTCCAGTTGACAGTCATCGTCGTGTCTCCCCGGGCCTGTCGGGCCACGGAGGACACAACTCCCACGGCGGACCACTGACCCCGTGTGAGCTTGGTCGTCGCGCAGCGTCACCGAGCGAATGGGCTTCGCACCGGATTCACACACGTCGCGCTCGTCTTTCGTCGTGTCTCCCCGGGCCTTGCGGCCCACGGAGGACACAACTCCCAAAACAGCCCGCGGAGGACACAACTCCCACAACGGCCCGCGGAGGACACGACTCCCACGGCTGGCAGTCGACTGTGTGGGAGCTTGGTCGTCGCGCAGCGTCACCGAGCGAATGGGCTTCGCACCGGAGTCACACACGTCGCGCTCGTCTTTCGTCGTGTCTCCCCGG
>JBCCUP010000080.1 GCA_039196715.1 Pseudomonadota bacterium | reverse complement strand
TTGTCCACGCTGGGTTTTGGTCAGGGGAACTACAACGACCACCTGATGGAGCAACTCGCAGACCACGGCAACGGCAACTACGCCTACATCGACTCCATGCGCGAGGCGCGTCGGGTGCTTGAAACCGAGCTCGGCGCCACGCTGCACACCGTCGCACACGACGCCAAGATCCAAGTCGAGTTCAACCCGACGACCGTCGCCGAGTACCGCTTGATCGGCTACGAGAACCGGGCGCTCCGCGAACAGGACTTCGACAACGACCGCGTCGACGCGGGCGACATCGGCGCCGGGCACTCGGTGACCGCCCTCTACGAGATCGCCCTGGTGGGCAGTGCCGGTACGCAATTGCCCGCGCGCCGTTTCGCACCCACTCCATCCACTCAGCGCGACTTGCATGCGCTCGCCGAGATCCGCTTGCGGTACAAGCGTACCCCCGACGCGGCCAGCGAACGCCTCAGCCGGCTGATCACCGCCGACGACGCCGAGGACACGACCAGCGCGAGCCTGCGCTTCGCCGCGAGCGTCGCCGCCTGGGGCGATTGGTTGCGCGACGGCGGGGTACGTCCCACATTTGGCCCGGCGGCGATTCGCGACCTTGCGCGCTCGGCGCTGGGCGATGACAGGGGCGGCTACCGCCGGGAGTTTCTCGAACTCGTCGACCTCGCCAGCGCGATCAAGGGCCGGAGTTGACGCAACCACGCTGCACCGCACCCCCGTCCGGTCTCGACAGGATGCCCTGTTCGAGGCCGGGCACCACTACACTTGGGGACATGAGCACGGCCACAGCGGACACGCCCGATGACGCGCTGGTCAGTCAGTACGTCTCGGGTGACACAGCCGCCTTCGATCGCCTCTACGCGCGCTACCGCGAACGGGTCTGGGCCTACGCCTACCGCGCAAGCGGTTTCGACACCCACCGCGCCGCCGATGTCTGTCAGGACACCTGGTTGCGCGTGGTCAAGGGGGCGCCGGGCTACGCGGCGCGCGGTCGATTCGACCGCTGGGTGTTCGGCATTGCCCACAACGTGATTGTCGACCACCACCGACGCCAGCAACCAACGCCTTCGGAGCCAGACACGTTGCCCGACCTCGCGGATTTCGTCCACCGTTTCGAGGTGACCGACACCCTCGAGCAGGTGCTGTCCACGCTGCGCGCGGATCAACGGTCCGCGCTGTTGCTGCACTACGTCGAGGGCTATACGCTCGACGAGATCGCGGCCCTGCAGTCCAGCGGCCGTGAAACCATCAAAAGCCGCGTGCGCTACGGTCTCAACGCGCTGCGCGACCGTCTCGGAGGCACTCATGGCACCCACTGACGAACGCCGAGCGGCATTCGACGCCTTGCCCCAGGGCACACCACCTCCCGGGCTCGACACCCGCATCCGCGCCCAGGCCCACGCCGAGGTGCAACGGCGTCCGCGCGCGCGTCTCACCTGGGCAGCGAGTTTCGCGACCGCCGTCCTCGCGGTTGTCGTCGTGCGCGCAGTCTGGTTCGGCGCACCTCCCACGCCCACGATCGCACCGCTGCCCGCAGACGCGCAACGTGCTCAGCCCGAGTCCGCCGCTGACGCAGTGGTGTTCAACCGCGCCAAAACCAGCACAGCGGCGGTCGCCGACACGCGGGGCAGCACATTCAGCAGCGAACGCACACTGAGCGCAAGCGAGCCCGCCGCGCCGACGGCTCCGCCAGCCATCGCGGACCTCACTGTGCTCTCGGAGCTCGCGGGCATTGCAGCGCAGAGCGAACCCGACGCGCCGCCCCCGGCACCGACCGCCGCACGGATCACAACCGAAGCCAACGCAGCAGCGCCCGTCGACCCCGAGCGGTGGTGGACCCAGATCATCACCCTGGCCGAACACGGGCACCTGGAGAAAGCCAGACGCGAGTGGGTCCTATTGCAGGAGGCGCACCCGATGTTTCGGATGCCGGGGGAGACGCCCGTTCACCTTCAACAGGCTCTGATGCCCCTGCACGCCGAGTGAGACACAACGCACGCGGCAGCGCTGGTGCGACACCGGTTTGTCGTGCCGGCATCTCCCGGAGGGCCTCGCTCAGCCAACCCGTCTTCATTCACGCACGGCGACGTGCAGCACGCGTGCTGCACGTCGTCAGGTCGGTGTAGCATACTCGGCGCCCCAGCCGCGGGTCAGGACCCAACGACCACACGTGTTGAACACCTCACACGACACTGTTATGGTCGATGATAAGAATTCTCATTTGCATTTGGAGCACACCATGTTTATCGCGATGAACCGCTTCAAAGTGGCCATCGACGCACAGGACGCGTTCGAGCAGCGCTGGCTGGAGCGCGAATCCCTGCTGTCGGAGATGGACGGGTTTGAAGGGTTCCGCCTGCTCAAGGGACGCGAGTACGACGAATACCGGCTGTACGCGACGCACACGCAGTGGCGCAACGAAGGCTGTTTCGCTGCGTGGACCGACTCCGAGCAGTTCCGCTTGGCGCACAGTCGGGCCCGACTGCCTGAGGGCACGCTGCTCAGTCACCCGCAGTTCGAGGGCTTCACGTCTATCCTCGAAGAACACATCGCCGCCTGACACCCGCACATGCGTACCGTTCTCACCCTCCTCACTCTGTTTGCAGCCACACTGACGCACGCGGCCACACCGCAACGCGTTGTCTCGGTCGACGGCACCATCAGTGAAATCGTCTTTGCGCTGGGTGCGGGCGAACGGCTGGTCGGCGTCGACACCACGAGTGTGTACCCGGCGGACGTACACGACCTGCCAAAGGTCGGCTACAAGCGCGCGCTGTCGGCCGAGGGCCTGCTGTCGTTGCAACCCGACCTGGTGCTGTACAACACGGACGCCGGTCCCCCGGTCGTGTTGCAACAGCTCGAACAAGCCGGTTTGCCGATGGTGAAAATCCCGAACGAGCCGAGTGTCGAGGGCACCCTGGAGAAAATTCAGGCGGTCGCCGACGCGCTCGACCTGAGTGAGCAGGGCCGTGCCATGGCTGAACAGGTCAGCGCCGAACTTGCCGAGGTGTTGCCAGACGGCAGCGCCGAGACGCGCGCGGTGTTCGTGCTGCACATTGGCGCCGGCAGCGACATGGCGGCCGGGGATGACACCAGCGCGGCCGGCATCATTGAGCTCGCCGGGGGTGTGAACGCACTTCGGGACGCGTTCACCGGCTACAAGCCGATCACCGCCGAGGCCATGCTCGCTGCGGCGCCCGACGTCATTCTGGTCACCGAGCGCAACCTGCGTCAGCTCGGTGGGGTGTCAGGCTTGTTGTCCCGCGCGGGACTCGCCGCCACGCCAGCAGGACAGGCGGGGCGCATCGTGCCGATTGACGCGTTGTTGATGCTCGGCTTCGGCCCGAGACTGCCCGCAGCGGTACAGCAGTTGCACGAGGCCTTCACGGGCACCAGCACCACCGCACTCGCCGATTGACGACGCACAACGTGGCCCGATCGGGTAGCGTGTCTCGCGTTGTCACAACGCCAGTTGCGGCCGTCGTGCTGGGCGCAGCCTTCTGTTTGGCGGCGCTGATCGCACTGGGCACCGGACCGGTACCCATCGGCCCTCTGGATGTGCTGTCTGCGTTGGCAGGGCAACCCCACCTCGCGCAGCACGAGATCGTGATCCACCACTTGCGACTGCCGCGCGCGTTGCTCGCGGTGTCGGTGGGCGCATCGCTTGCCGTCAGCGGCGCTGCGCTTCAGGGCCTGTTTCGAAACCCCTTGGCCGACCCAGCGTTGGTCGGGGTGTCGTCCGGTGCGGTACTCGGCGCGGTCAGCGTGATTGTGCTCGGCAGCACCGTGCTCACCGTGTTCAGCACACTGTTCGCCGCCTGGGCCGTTCCGGTCGCGGCGTTCATCGGTGCCTTGACAGTCACGGCCATCATCTACCGCTTGGCGCAAAGCGAGTACGGCACCCACGTCACCACCTTGCTGCTCGCCGGTATCGCGATCAACGCGATTGCGATGGCCGGTGTCGGGCTGTTGACCTTCATCGCCGATGACAACCAGCTTCGCACGCTCACATTCTGGAACCTGGGGTCGCTCGGCGGCGCAACCTGGCAGAGCCTTGCCGTCGCTCTGCCGCTGGTGTGGTTGCCGTTGCTGTGGTTGATGCGGCAGGCTGACGCACTCAATGCGCTGGCGCTCGGCGAAGCCGAAGCGGGCCACCTCGGATTCGATACCAGGCGACTCAAACGGCGCATCGTGGTGTGCGTCGCACTGTCGGTCGGCTGCGCAACGGGCCTCACGGGCCTGATCGGGTTTGTCGGCTTGCTGCTGCCCCATCTCGTTCGCCTCGCACTCGGCCCGGATCACCGTGCGCTGTTGCCGTGTGCTGCAGTCGGCGGCGCAACCTTGATGCTGCTGGCCGACAGTGCCGCTCGCACGGTCGCACAACCCGCGGAGCTGCCCATCGGAATCATCACCGCCCTGCTGGGTGGACCGGTGTTCCTGTGGCTGCTGGTACGGCAAAAAATGAGCGGGGCAATCTGAGGTGCTGTGCACGACGGCGGTGGCGTATCAACGCGGCCCACGACGGCTGGTCGACGACGTGTCGGTCACGGTCAATGCGGGCCAGCTGACAGCCGTGGTCGGCCCGAACGGCGCGGGAAAATCGACCTTGCTGAAACTGCTGAGCAACGACCTGACGCCGAGCGCCGGGCGTGTGACCCTTGATGGCGTCACGCTGAGCGAGTGGGGTACCCCGGCTCTTGCCAAACGCCGCACTGTGTTACCGCAAGACTCGGCCTTGCGATTTCCGTTCACCGTGAAACAGGTGGTCGAAATGGGGCGTATGCCGCTCGCCTCCGTGGCCTCACCGGCCGTCCACGAGGCCGCGGTGCTGCGCGCACTCGCGCGCGTTGGCCTGTCAGCCCTCGCTGACCAGGCCTACCCCTCACTGTCCGGCGGTGAGCGACAACGCACACAGCTCGCGCGTGTGCTTACCCAGCTCGACCGCGACACGGGTGAGACGTGCTACCTGTTGCTCGATGAACCGACGTCAAGTCTGGACCCCGCCCACCAACAGCGCACGCTGGAGATTGCCCGCGAAGAGGCGCGCGCCGGGCGTGGCGTGCTGGCCGTCTTGCACGACCTCAACCTCGCCAGCCGCTACGCCGACCGCATCGTGGTCATGGTCGACGGGCGCGTGTCGGTGCAAGGGTCGGTGCGCGAGGTGATCACACCGGACTGCATACGTGACACGTTCAACATCGACACGACGGTGATCGCGCACCCGCGCGAGGGCTTTCCCGTGGTCATCCCCAGCTGACCCGTTAACTGACAACGCAGTCGAGGTGCGATACCCATCGCCCACCGCTGCAAGCGACGCGCCGCCGCCGGCTGCTCCCGTGCATCTCACGCGAACGCGAAGCAAAAAAAAAGCGGGCCAACCGGCCCGCTCAAATGCCTTGGCGGCGGTATCAGTTGAGTGGCCGATGGCGAATCGTGAACCAACCGCTGGCCCCGCTATCGGGGTTGTAATAGCTCACAACCTGGAACGCGTACTGACCTGAGTCGGTGTTCACCCCGTAAACGCGGTAGTTGGGCCAAAGCCGGTTGTTGCCCTGCAGGCTGTAGGCGTACCAGAGGTTGTCACTGACCGAGTTGCCAACACTGTCTGCAGCAAACCGGAAGACATCGGTGTTGCTGATGATGCCGGCTGCTTGCCCCGGGCTCATGCCACCGAGCGAACCGCCCGCACGGCCGCTGCCGTAGGCGCCGCCGTTGGTCCAGAGCGTCCACTCGCGCGCGTCCGCGCTGATCTCGAGCCGGAGATCCCACACACCGTCTTCAGCAACGCAATCGACCTCCGCTGCGGTGTCGAAGTCGTAGCAGGCGATGCCGCCTGCATCGTCGATATCGGCGACCCAGGTGGTGGCGGTGGTGGCGAAAGCAACGTCCGTGGCTGTCTGCAGGAACAGCTCGAGCGTGACCGTGCGCGAGGGTGTGTCGATCGCGGTCACGCGGCCCTTGGCGTAGCTGGTGCCGTCGGCTCCGCGCACAGCGAACCAGGCTTGCGTGTTCGCGCGCACGGTGCGGGTGGCCGAATCGTAGGTCCACCAGCTGGTGTCGCTGCCGTCCGACGGAATGCCGGGTTTGGCTTCGTCCTCGACGAAGGTGGCACCGGTTGCCGTCGCACCCGTGAGTGCGGGTTCTTCGTCCACCGCCGTGCGGTTGAGGAACACGGAGACATTCGCACTGCCGTCACCGTTGTAGAAATCAGCCTGGTCGTCCAACAGCGCCGAGCCGACCGTACCACCGGCGGAGAAGCCACCGTTGAATTTGATCGCGGTGCGCTTGAAGCCCATGTCCCAGTCGGAAGACAACAAGGCTTCAGCATCGGTCAGATCCACCACCTCACCGCGTTCCAGGTTGAAGTAGGTGAACTTGTTTGCCGGGTCGTCGGGTGCCGCGCCGAAGCCACCGGCGGAGGCGTCGATGGTGATTTCGCGGAATTGCGCGGTGTCATCGCCACCGGTGCCGCCTCCGGTGTCGTCGGTGGGTGTCGTTGAATCGGAATCGCTGCAACCGACGATGGCCGCCATGGCCAACGCGGACACAAACAGTTTGAGATCGTTACGCACGAGAGTCTCCTAGAGTGTTTTGGTGAAAGTCAGCCGAAACTCGCGCCCTTCGCGCGGTCGCGGGTCCTGGGCGTCCTGGTTCGGGTTGATGGTGTCGGTGACGTTGTCGATGAAAAACGCCACACTGATGTCGGGTTGCCACTGCCAGTTGGCGCGTGCGTCCAACACGGTGTAAGACCTGAGTTCGCGGGTGTTGGCGACGTCGGCGGAGCCACCCCGTTGCGAGTGCAGTTCGGCGGCATAGGTCCAGCGCGCAGACGGACGCCATGTGATGCCGGCGTTCAGCACGACCTCGGGCCGATCGCTCAACTCGAGGCCGGTGGACTTGTCCTCGGTGTCGAGCCACTCGACACCGGCACGCAACGAGAGTGCGTCCGCCACCGTCGTGTGCCACTGCAATTCGAGCCCTGTGATGCGCGCGCGCGCAATGTTCAGGTACTGGAAATCGACCACGCCCGGAATGGTGCTGCCGTTCTCGGCCGTGTCGATGAGATCGGTGAGGTCGTGGTTGAACACGCTCGCCGTCCACACGCCCGAGCGGTGACGGTGTTCGACTTCAGCTTGCACATTGCGGTTGATCTCCGGTTGCAGGTCGGGGTTGCCGATCACGCGGTAGCCGTTGAAGCTGTGGTCGAACAGAAAGAACCGCTCCTTCAAAGACGGCGTGCGGTAGCCCTCAGCGACACTGAGACGAAGTGCGGTGCGGTCCGAAAGCGGCTTGCGCCAACTGAGCTTGCCGGCTGTGTGGCCACCAAAATCGTCGTCGTATTGATAGCGCAGGCCCGCCTGCCAGCGCGAGCTGGCCTCGGAGCCGCCTTGCAACTGGAAGAACAAGTCCCGGTTTTCCTGGCGGATGCCGGTGGGCAATTCGTCGGTCTCGGTGACGGTTGTGCCGTCGTCCCGAAACTGGAATTGAGTGAGCTCTGCACGGGCAGCCAACACCCCTGTGGTCAGCAGCATGCCATTGGCCAGTGACCGGGTCAGTTGGCCGTCGAACCGCACCGTGTCCAGGTTCAGTTCCCGCCATTGGTCGCGCTGCGGTGTGCCGACGGCATCTTGCGACGCATCGCCGTCAAACCATTCTCCCGAGAGTTGAAACCGGATATCACCGACGCTCGCCTCCTGGTCGAACGACAGCGCAAGTTCCGATCGGGTGGTGTCCTCGAGTTTCTGTTTCGGGACTTCGCCTGTGGGTGTGCCTGGTGCCGCGGTCGCGAAGCGGTAGCTGAGGTCCTCGATATAGTGGTGCACATCCACGCCGACACTGGTGGCGTCTCCAACGAACCACTCGGCCCGCCCGGACACGTTGTCGCGCGTGCCCACGGCGCCCTCCGTGGCGTAGGTGCTCGTGTCGAGGTCGTAGCCGTTGGCGCTGTAGTGAGACACGTCGGCCCGGTAGATCGCGTCCCGGGTCACCCACTTGTAGTCTGACGCAACGGTGATGGAACCCACATTGCCACTCAGATCGCGGTCACCCCAGGTGCCGGCGCCGACTGTCAGCGAACCGCCTGACTCGGGCGCGGCCTCGGTGGTGATCACGTTGATCACGCCCCCCATCGCCTGGCTGCCGTAGAGCGCGGATGCCGGTCCCTTGAGCACCTCGATCTGGACGATGTTCGCGGTGCCGATCTGTTTGAGGTCGACCGACGACCCGGTGCTCGGTGCGACCGGGCGGCCGTCGATCAGAACCAGGACGTGCTTGGACTCCATACCCTGCAGGCGAACGCCCTGCCCCGGCTTGCCGTGCAACTCGTAGAGTTGCAGCCCCGGCACGTAGACGAGCGCATCCGCGAGGTTCGTCGCGCCCTGATGTCTGATCTGCTCCCGCGTGACCACCGTTGTGCGCACGGGTGCTGTCGCGGGGTCGCTCGGCGACCGCGACGCCGTCACCACGATCACGTCCAATTCGGAGGCCGCGTGAACAGACAATGCCGTGACGCTGACACCCACCAAGGCGAGTGCCCGTCCACACATGACGATTCGTCCTGACCCGGTGCTCACGCTGTTCCACCTCTTGACGCTCTGATTGAGAGCCCGTGAGTCCCCAAGTCAGCTCAGACCGTCGCATTGTAAATACGAACAGTTCGCATTACAATTTGGTTCCGGTTGGCGTTGGACCAGGTGTCATGCCACGGGTGTTCCTGTCTCCCCGCTGAGTCGAGACTCTGATGCACGTACCACAACTGCAACGTACTCTGCCGTCGACACTGCACTTCGATCGGGTGACGTCGATTTGCACCACGGGCACGGCGCTGGACATCAACGAACTCGCTCTGGGCCAACCCGGTCTGTGCGCGGTCGTCGGATCGCGGGCCGCCGGGTGCAACGACCTCCTCCAGATCGCCACCGGCCGCCAACGCCCCACACTCGGGCACGTCACGCTCGACGGCCAACGTTTGACTGCCCTGCCCGCTTCGGTGCTCCGGCAACGCCTGGCGTACGGCGCAGCACAGGTGGCGCCGCCTCGGGACGCCACCGTGCGCGACTTCATCGAGGACGGCGCGCGCGGGCCGCGCCACCGGTTCGCCTTCACGCTGTCGGACAAACAGCAGGTCGCCCGTGCCATGGAGGCCTTCGGGTGCAGACCCTTCGCGGACGCGCCGTTCTCCAGCCTGGGCGCCAACATGCGTCAACGCGCTCGCCTTGCACGGGTATTCGCACAGGGTGCCGCCCTCTCGGTGATGGAGTCGCCCGTTTCAGGGTTGCCGAATGCCGCGAAGGGCGCGCTCTTGCAGTTGACCCGTCGGGTGGTGATCGAGGAGCAGCGCGCCTGTCTGATGTCGACGTCCAATGTCGTGTTGGCGTGTGAATACGCCGATCGGATTTTGTTGATGCGCGACGGACTGATCACCTTTGACGGGACACCCGCGGCCCTGATGAAACGCAGTGCCTTGCTGCGTCGTCACAACACCGCTTTGGCCAAGGACGCGGCTTAAGCGCCCGCGCCGCTGTCACGCAGGCGGTACCCTTACGCTGCGCACCCCGCACCCGTTGGCGAGCCACAACCGGTTCGGGCGCTGTCACGCTCGACGTACTCCCTCAGCGTTTGCGCACGAGACCGACACCGTCTCCGACGGTCAACAAGCAGTATTCGACACGCGGATCGGATTTCAGCGTGGCGCTCAAATCGCGCAACGCGGCCGTATCCGGATCCATGCGGGTCGCGTCGGCGACTGAACCGCCCCACAGCATGTTGTCAAAGGCCATGAGACCACCCGGGCGGAGCAGTTGCAGGCACTGCTCGTAGTAGGTCGCGTAGTTGGTCTTGTCTGCGTCAATGAAGGCAAAGTCGAACTGCCCCTCACCGTCGGATATCAGGACCTGATCGAGGGTATCCCGAGCCGGTCCGATGCGCAGGTCGATGCGGTCGGCAACGCCGGCTGCGGTCCAGAACGGCTTGCCGATACCCGTCCAGGTCTCGCTGACATCGCACGCGAGCAACCTGCCGTGGTCCGGCAGTGCGGACGCGATGCACAACGCCGAGTACCCCGTGAAAACGCCCACTTCGATCGCGTTCTCTACGCCCAGCAGTGACACCAGAAACCGCAAGACTTGTCCCTGGTCCGGACCGATCTGCATGTCGGCTTCTGCCTGCTTGGCGGTTTCGAGTCGCAACGCACGCTGCACGTCAGATTCAACGACTGACTGCGCGATCACGTACTCGTAAAGCGTGTCTGTCACGCGCACGGTCTTGTTGGTGCTTGGCGAACGCCCTGCGGCGCGCTGCAACCAGGTCCCGAATCTTCCCACAGCCCATCCCTCTTCGTGTTAACCGGATTTTCCGGGCACCGCACGCGCGCGTTGCCCACAGTTGGATGTACGCGAGCGCGTTTGCGCACTCACCAGAACGCGACCACGGTCAATCGGCGGCGATCGAGACCGACCCGTTCACGAAAGTGACACCGGACGGCACGCCTCTCCTCATAAGAGGCCGCAAACCACAGAGCGGCATCCGGGTATGGCGCGAGGTCCACAGCCGTGACCGCCGCAACCAGTGACGCACCACGGTCCCGGCACAGCCAACGGACGTCCACCCGCGATGGTGAATCGATTGCCTGAATGGCGGCCTTGGTTGGTGCCACGAGAAACGCGATACCCTCGGTCGAAGCCGGCAAGCTCTCCAACGAACGCACCAACGCCGGCACCGCGGTTTCGTCGCCACCGAGCAACAGCCATCCGCTCGAGGGCACACTGCCGCCACCAGGCCCCAGCAAGCCGACCGTCTGGCCAAGCGGATCTGTGGCCAACCACTGACCCGTGCCACCGCCCGGGTGCTCAAACACATCGGCGTGCAGGTGGCCGCGTGAGGCATCGACGGCGCGCACCGTGTAGTGCGTCTGAATCAGCTCGTCCTCAGCGTCCGGCCAGTGCGGGATGCCACGCGGGCCAAGTGTCGGCCAGACGGCGGGGCGACGGGCATTGCGCTGACGCAACAGCCTGAAATGCTGCCCCGGGCCCTCAAAGCGAATCGCATCTGGCAGAGCGAGTCTGACGCGCCAGTAACACGCGTTGAGTCGGTCAATGCGGTCGACTTGCGCCTCGCTGAAATTCGGCAGCGCCGGTGCGTGCACGCTGCCTTGATCCCAGCCCACGGTGGAGAGCCGTGGATCGAATTCGATCAGATGGTGGCTGATGGCCTCCCGCACACCGATAAGGTCGTCAACGGTGTTGCACTGAATGTCGATCCGGGCACGTCCATCGTGCGTGTGAATCGACGCGGAACCGAAGGGCGTGTGGATGGCGATCGTGTTGCCGTCAACGGCCCAGTGGTCAAAGCCATGCTCTTCCATCTCTCGTCGCCAGAATGCAAGCAGCGCGGTGTCAGAGTGCACACGGAACTCGGCACGGCTGGTCAAGGTCGTCACGGTTTCGACACCGCCAGCTCACCTGCAATGCAGCATGCCACCACCGCGCTAGTTGTCCAGACCGAAGTGCGCTTCGATCGCATCGAGCGCAGCATGTGCCGACGCAAAGGTGGGCGTAATCGTCAACTCCGCATCGAAGAAAGCGACGCCCAACGACGGCTGAATGAAACGGTCCCAGCCCGGTGCGATCTTGTCGAGCTTGGCGCGCGCCGCACCCTCGGTGGTATCGCCCTGGCCGTAGCCGTTACCGAAGATGACAAAATCCTCCTGAATCAAACCGAGGTCCTCGGAGGACAGCGGCGCCATGAATCCGCGCTCACCGTGTGCCTTGACCCAGTCCGGGGTTTGGAAACCGAGGTCGCCAAGCGCCTGCATCAGCCCCGACAATCCGTTTGCCACGTGCAGCTGGTCCCAAAGGAAAATCACGCTGAGCGTCTTGCTGGCGGGGTCGAAAGGCAGTTGTGCCCGAACACGGTCAATGCGCGCCCGGTACGCCGCATGCAGTGCGTCATAGTTCGACTGCAAGCCAAAGCGCGAGGCCATGACCTTGACCGCTGACAGGCCGAACACATCGCCCGAGTAGCTGCGCTGCACAAACACCGGTGCCACCGATTCAAGCACTGCAATCTGCTCCTCACTGCTCTCGGTCACCACGATCAACTCCGGTTCCAGTTGTTTGATCACCTCCAGGTCGGTGCCGTCGTAGCCACCGATGTTGGTGATACCGGCCTCGCTCGCGGTGGTGTTGAACAAACGGTCCAGCCCCATGACGATGTCCTCGCCGGTGGTCGGGTGCTTTCGCATCCAGACCCCGACGGGCGTGAGGCCCAGCTCGTAGAGCGGCAATCCGATCACCACATCGTGCGTGCCGATGACCCGCGTCAACGGCTGCGGCACGTCCACGTCGCGTCCTGCGTCGTCAACAATGATTTCGGCGTGCAGCGGTGAGGCCACAAGCGACAACACCGTGATGAAAAGAGATAGACACATTCGGCACATCGGATTCCCCTGGGGTCGTTAGCGCGCTTCGCGGATCGCTGCAAATCGCACGGTGAGAATGAACGCCGGTGCGCCTATGATCACGATCGTCAGGCCAATCGGCAGGTAAGCGTAGGTGGTGGTCACGCGGGTGAGCAGATCCGCCGACATGATCAGCAGACCGCCCATCACGGAGGCGAGCAGCAAGCGCGATGCGCCGGTGGCTCTGGACACAGAGTTTGCCAGGTGCGGCGCGAGTATCCCGACAAAAACGATCGGTCCCACGAGGCTCACCGACGCGGCCGTGATGGTCGACGCGACGATCAGGATCGCAGGTTTCGACCAGCTCGCTGGCTCACCCAGCGACATCGCCATTTGATCGCCGAGATCGAACACGTTCAGCGACCGACCGACCAGCAGCAACGCAACCACACTCGCGCCGAACCACCAGCCGAAACGCGCGACATTCTCCCAGGTCGAGTAGTACAACGACCCGTTCATCCAACGCGCGAGCTGGTAGGACTCTTCCTGAGGCGTGTACAACAGCAGCATCATCGACACCGACGAGAGCGTGGTCTGCACCGCAATGCCCATCAGCAGTATGGCGATGCCACCCGCGTTGTGACGTCCGACCAGCAGCAACAGCGACACCCCGACCGCGAGCCCACCGCACATGGCAATCACCGGGTAATAAGGCCGTGGCACCGCGGGAAAAAACACCATCGTCAACATGATGGCCAGCAGCGCCCCCTGGCTCAAGCCGAGCAGCCCCGGCTCGGCGAGTGGGTTTTGCGCGAGTGATTGCAGGGTTGCACCGGCCATGGCGAGCACCCAGCCCACCATGAAACCCACCAGAATGCGTGGCAATCGCACCGTGAACACGGCAAACCGCTCGTCCTCGGTCGCCGGACCACCCGACACCACCCGCAGGACGTCCCAGAAGTCGAGCTCGATCGAGCCAATTGCAATCGACACGCACGCGAGCGCTGCGCTGAGGACACTCAGGCCGAGAAACGCCACCACGTTGTGCACCGGTGCCATGACCGGCCCGATCTGGACGCGTTGACGTTGGTCGAGTCCGGTGAAAACGCGCATCACGGTCTGGCCGCCACACCGACAGTCAGGTAGTGGCGCTTGACGATCACAATGAACGCCAGCCCGCCGAGCAGGCTCATGAGCACCGACGTGTGCAGCACGTACGGGGCGAACACCACGCGGGCAACCACATCGGCAAGCAGCACCACAATGGCACCGACGAGTGCGCAGGCCGGGAACAACGCGCTGAAATGGGCGCCGGCAACCGGCCGTACCAGGTGCGGTACCACCAGACCGACAAACCCGATCGGGCCGCACACCGACACCGCGGCCGCTGCTCCAGCCACCGCAGCGGTGAGCGCGCACAGGGTCACCGGTTTGACCGCCACACCGGCGGCGGCAGCCTTGTCCGATCCGAGCGTGATCAAGGTCAATGCCGGTGCCAGGCACAGGAGCACGAAAAGCATACCCGCACCCACGAACCAGACGTCGGTGAGCCGGTCGATGTAGTAGTGATTCACGTTGCCCGACATCCAGGACAGGAGTTCAGCGCGCAAGGACTCATTGGCCAACACCAACGCACTGGCGATGCCGGCGTAGGCCATCGAGACGATTGCACCGGCGAGAATCAACGCGAGGTTGCGTGGATCGTGGGCGATCCGCGCGACCCGAGCCAGCAACACGCAACTGAAGAAGCCGAACCAGCCACCGGCGAAGGCCACGGCGCCGTGCCAGGCGTTGGGAACGCCCCAGTAGAAGCCGAAAAACACCACGAACAACACCGCGCCAGACGACACGCCGAGCAACCCAGGCGAGGCCAGCGGGTTGCGCGTCAGGCCTTGCAACAACGCACCGCACACCGCGAGGCACGCGCCGACAAAACTCGCGATCAGTGCGCGAGGCAACCGTTGACTCGAGACGATGAAGTGGTCGTAATTTCGCTCATCGAACGCCACGAGCGCCTGGATCACCTCGGTCATCGGGATCGCCTTGGAGCCGAACGCAACGTTGAGCAAAACACACCCGGCCCAGGCCGCGAGGCATACCGGAATCACCGACAGGCGCGACCCCCTGGCACCCGCTTCTGCCGCCGGGTCAGTGCGCTCGCGTACCGGGCCAAGCGCCATTAGGCGGCCGAGGGCAAACAGAAAACCCGTCCACCCTGCTCGACAATGACGGCGTCGAAGTCGAACGCCGATTTGATGTTTTCGGCCGTGATCACCTCCCTGGTTGGCCCGCTCGCGACGCGTTGACCGTCCTTCAGCATCACCACCTGGTCGGCGAACTGACTGGCGAGGTTCAGGTCGTGTACGACGGCGATGACCGTCTTGCCGTGGGCAAGCAACGTGTCACGCGCAAGCTGCATCACCGCGTACTGGTACTTCACGTCGAGGTGGTTGACCGGCTCATCCAGCAGCACCGTTTCGGCATCCTGCGCGAGGATCATCGCAATCCACGCACGTTGGCGTTGGCCACCGGAGAGGCGGTTCACCGGTTCATGCGCCTTCGCGCGCAGATCGACCTGTGCAAGTGCGGCTTCGAACCGGTGGTCGTCCCCCGAGGCGTGGTGCCCGAACAACGGTTGACGTGCGTAACCGCCGAGCTGCACCAACTCGCCCACCGTCAGGTAGTCAGGACAGTAGCTCTCCTGGGGCAGATAGGCGATGTGACGCGCCAAATCGCGCCGTGAAAACGCGGAGAGCGGTTTGCCGCGCAAGGTCACCGCGCCAGGTGGGGTATCGAGGAAGCCCATGATCGCTTTCAGCAAAGTCGACTTGCCGCAGCCGTTCGGCCCGATCACAGCTGTCATCGCCCCCGGTTCGAGTTCGAGTGTCAGCTCGTTGAGGACCGTGGGTCCGCCCTTGCGGTACCTGCAACTGAGGTTGTTAATACCGAGCACGGTTTGGCTGTTCTCCACCTGCTTCGCCCCCTCGGTGCCCTGCCCACCACAGCACCACGGTACCAGGCCAGTGCGGTTTCACCGGTTCCATGTGGGCTCGCTAACGTAAAAAAAGAAAGGGGCGGCTCGACGTGAACACACCCCAAGGGATGGTGGCCGGAACTCCCTCTCCGGACCACCCACCCCGCGCACCGTGTGTGCGCGAGGTGTCTTCACGTGTTAAATGGCCGCGCCTCAGTTGTGGTCGAAGAGCTGCAACCCGGAAAGATTGCCTCCGTCGATCGCTGCACCCTGCATGGTCTCGCCGGTGTTGATGTCGATGGAGTAGATGTACGACGTGGGGTTCTCACCGGCCGGCACCACAGGCACGTAGTACTTGCCATCGCGCTCGAAGCCGCCGTAGAAGTACCCGCCCGGGAAGGTCGGCAGACCGAGGTTGTCCTGTACAGTCCGGTTGACGGTGTCGATAAGCACCCAACGGCCGTGGTTACCCGTGTACATGCCATCCCAATCGTCGTAGTTGTCTTCGTTCTGCACGAGAACCGCGACTCTCCCGTTGCCGAAGTAGGTGGCTTGCGTGATGCTGATGGTGTGGCTGAAGCTGTCCGACAGGTTGAACTGGTATGTGGTGTCGTACTCGCCCGTTGCACCATCGATTTTCATCACGTGGGTATCCTGGGTATCGTGCTTCGACCCGTAATCCCACCAGCCCTTGCTCAACAGGTTGATCTGGAAGATGTCGCCGTTCTCATCAACCCAGCTCATGCCACCTACCCAACCGGAGCCGTCGCCGCTGGTGATCGGGTTCTCAATGATGGTCGGGTTGGTGAAGCCGGGGAAGTCATACCGCAGCGTGACCATCGTATCCGGTGTGTTGTAGGGCACGTCCTCGTTGCCGTAGGTTGTGCCGAAGTAGGCATATGGGCCGGAGATCAGCGGTGCGCTCAGACCCGGCCAGCCCGGTGCCTGCAACTCGTCGCCGTAGAGCGGCACTGTCATGGTGCCCTCTGCTGACACGGTCATGTCCGGCAAGCTCAGCATGACCCACGGTGCCTCCGTGGTGGTCGCGCCCTCTGCGACTTCCCAACCGAACTGCTTGGTCATCACCAAAGTGTCGCCGTTGTACACGTTCCACAGGTAACCGCCACAGCCGTCACACAACGCAGACCACGCCAGGCTGCGCGTGGGCTCGGCGGCCGGTCCCGACGCTGACATCGCCCATTGGTCGATGGTGTCGGTGTCCCAGTTCTTGGTGTAGAGAAAGTCGCCGACGCGCAGGCCGCCGCTCGCATCGAAGCCTTCACGGCCCTGCCCGATTGCCGTGACGACGCCCGACATGATGTCGTCCGCCGAAACGTAGTACACGTTGAAGTCGGGATCGGCCACCAGCAGGCCGCCCCGGACCGTTGCGCTGCCGTCACCGCCCGGCGTTGGGTCGTCGGTGGCGGTCGGCGAACTGCTGTCGCTGCACGCTGCCAGTCCGAGGGCAAGCACCGTGGCTGCAGCCACGGTGCCAAGCCTGGAAAATCTGCTCTCGTGAATCGGTTGTTGCATGTCAGTGTCCTGTCGTGTCGTATTGTGTCGTCGTGAATAAGGTCAGTAGCTGTAACTGACCTTGAGAAAGAAGGCGCGCCCGGGCTTTTGCAAGCGCCAGTTGTCGAACAGCTGTTCGTCGGTGAGGTTGGTCACGTCAAAGGCGAGCGAAAGACGCTCGTTCGGGAAGGTGTAGCTGACGCCGGCGTCGTGGCTGAGTTGCTCGGGAATGACCCGTTTGGTGTCTGCGTCACCGAGGCTCGGCCAGGACAGGAAGTACTCGTGCACGTAGTTGGTGTTCCAGTAGAGGTTCGTGCTCGAACCGGGCTGAAACCAGTCGTAGAAATCCGCGCTGATGTTGAGGTTGGCCAATTCGTAGGGGATGTTGGGCAGGCGGTCGCGGTACAGCAGGTTCTCGCGGTTGTTGACGCTGTCGAAAGGCGTGTCATTGCGGATGTCGAGGACCGTGGCGTTCGCGGACACCGTCAGGAAATCGCGAAAGGAGTACACCACCGACGCCTCGAGGCCCTGGGTTACAACGTTGTCGAGGTTCTGAAAGCGGTAGGGTGGTGCCGCGAGCTGAACCCACTGCAGGACCATCATGTCTTCCGTGTCGCGGTAGAGCGCCGTCGCCTCGAACTGCAGCGAGTCGGTGTCGTTCAGGTCGAAGCGCTTGCCGATACCGAGATTGAGATTCAGGCTCTTCTCGGGGCCGAGGTCCGGTGACGGCAGGTAGTTGATGCCGTCGCCCAGGGCCTCTTCGGCGGTCGGCAGTCGGGCCGCGTCCTCGATGGAGATCTTGTATTTGAGCGTATCGGACGCGTCGTAGGCCGCGGCGAAGCCGAAGCCGGCCAGCCCGTTGCGCGTGGTGTTGGTGACCACTTGCGAGCGAATCAGGTCGTCCGGGTCGTCGGAGTCGTACTCGTCAGTCGTGACGTTCGCCTCGTAGTCGTAGTACTTCGTGAAAACGTTCGTCGAGAGCCGATCGTCAAGCCAGTAGCTCTCCAACGCCACACCGAAAAAGGTCTTGGTCACGTCTTGCGGTGCGAGTTGCGCCTGCTCCCACACCTCGGCCAAGGGGTCCTCACCGCGCCGGTCGAGCTTGGTGTAGTTGAGGTTCATTCCGAGCCGGTGGTAGTCGTTGAAGTCGAAGGCCGCGTTGAGCCGGGTTGTCCAGCTGTCCTCGAACAGGGTGCGCAACAGCGGGCGCGAGTCGCTGATTTCACCGGGCGCAGAATCGATGAAGTTGCCGCTCCAGTCGTAACGTCGACGCGAGGTGTCGTTGGTGAAGGTTTCCTTGTCGGTGTTGCCGATGAAAAGGTTGGTGTTGAGCCCGCGCCATCCCCAGTCGGACTTGCGGTGAATGAGGTACGGGAAGCTGACCTTTTCCTCGATACGCACGTCGCCGTACACCGCCGTCACGCCGCCGCCAAGCTGCAAGCCCTTGTCGAGATCGGAGCTGATCAACCCGAGGCTGATCTCGTCAGCCCAGTCGAGGTCCTTGTAGCCGAGATCGAGTTTTGCGTTCGTGGTGGTGAAATCGTCGTTGAAGCGCTTGGCCGGGTTGTCTTCGGTGAACTCGATGTACTGAAGACCTTCCAGGTAACGCACGCCCTCACCCCAGACCTCGTAGTCGTTTTCGGACTGGTTGTGGAACAGGTCGAAGCGGCCAAACAAGCCCGTGTTCGGGTTCTGGGTGCCGGCCTGCAGCGTCGTCTGGTAGGTGGAGAACGAGCCGGCAGACTGCGACAGATCGAGGTAGGTCTCATCGACGCCGGGGTTGGTGACCAGGTTGATCGCACCAGCGAGGTTGTCAGAGCCAAGGTCGACAGGCACCACGCCCTTGTAGATGTCGATGCGCGACAACAACGACGGGGGAATGTTGTTGGCCGAATAGCTGTCGCCGAAGTACTCCATCGGCACGCCGTCGACGAAAAAGCGCACCGAATCACCGGACATACCGGCCATCGAGTAGGTGGTTTCAGAGCCCATGCCGCCGGACTGGCGGACATTGACCCCGGGCGACTGTTCGAGCACCTGGTTGATCGTGATGCTCTTTTCCTTGATGTCGTAGGTCTCGATCGCGTCGACATTGAAGCCCTCTGCCTCGATGTCCTCGGCGCTCTCCTCGACCGTGCCGGTCACTTCAAGCGTGTCGAGCTCCACAGCGTCCAGGTCGAGGTCGTCCAGGTCCTCGAGATCCACCGTGCCCTCCGCTGCAAGTTCGGTACACAACAACGCGAAAACGATTGCAGCCACGCTGCAAGGTCGGCTGTATTTGGGTAGGAACGGAGTCGACATGGCGGCTGTGGGTGCGCTCCGCGCGCCTTGCAGTAAAAACACGTACGACGTTATCATTACTGTTAATGCAAATCAAAACGATTCTTATTTAGATCTAGTGGCCGAAGGCTGTTCGTATAGACATGGATACACTGCTTCACGGTTGCAACACGTCCACCCTATTGCAACCCCGGTCTGCTCGGCGGTGTGTCAGTACGGCGGGTGCTGAAACCCGACAACAGCGCAACCACAAACCGCCTGGCCGCTGGCGTCCACTGCGTTGAGGGCAGCACACACCCATGGCGATACCCTCTGACCTCAACGCGCCCCGGTCGGCGACTGCGACACCGCGGAGGCGCTCTGCCCCGGCTGTGCAGGGCTCGCCCGCCAAGGCAAAAAACAAACGCCTCACCGCGCGAAAAGTCTCGTGGCTGATCCACAGTTTCGTTGGCTTGAAGTTGACGGTCGTGATGACCATCGTCTTCCTGACCGGCACCCTCGCCGTTTTTTACGAGGAGATCGACTGGCTGATCTACGATGAAATTCGTGTGACGCCGATCGGCGAGAAGCTCAACCCGGGCGAAGTCTACGACCGTGCGACGGCCGAAATCGCCGAGCGCGGCCTCGG
>JBCCUP010000079.1 GCA_039196715.1 Pseudomonadota bacterium | reverse complement strand
GGCGTTGAAGTCGGTCTGACGACGCCTGGCATGATGATCGAGATCGAGGCGGACGCCCTGATCCACGACGCCGAAGGCATCCACTGGTGACCGGTCTGCTCGACCAGCGCACGCGCGAGGCCGTGGTGTCGGCCGTGCTGTTGTTCGCGTTGTGCCTCGCGGTGATCGGCCTCATGCGCACCACCGGCCTGATCAGCGACCGCCTGTTACAACTTGGCGTGATCAACATCATCGCCGGCCTGTCGCTCGGCCTGTTCTGCGGCGGTACGGGGATCCTCTCGCTCGCGCACATCGCGTTTTTCGGTATCGGCGGCTACGTGTCGGCCTGGTTCACGCTGCCCAGCGCCCTCAAACCCATCCTGTTGCCGGACATGCCCGCGTTCGTACAGAACGCCGAGTGGTCGCTCTGGGCGGCGTTGCTGCCCGCGATTGCCGCCACCGCGCTTATCGGTGCGTTGACCGGCGGGGTGATCAAACGGCTGCGGGATACAGCGGCCGTCATCGCCAGCCTCGGCTTTCTGATCATTGCCTACTTGCTGTTCATCGGTTTGAAGCCGCTCACCAACGGCAAGCAATCGCTTTACGGCATCCCGATCGACCTCGCAGGGTGGCCGGTGGTGTTGATGGCGCTGGCGGCGACGCTGGTGTTCTGTTTCGCGATCAAGTCGAGCCGCACCGGTCGGGCAGCCGAGGCGTTGCGCGACGACGAGGCGGCGGCGCGGTCGGTCGGCGTGCGCCCCGAACCGGTGATCTTCACACTCTGGGTTGGCAGCGCCGTGGGCATGGGCGTGGCCGGCGCGTTGTTCGTGCACACCATCGGTGTGGCCTCACCCAACACCTTCTACCTCGACAAGACCTTTGCGCTGATCGTGTTGATCATCGTCGGCGGCTACCGCTCGCTGACGGGTTGCGTGATCGGGGCGATCGTCATCACCGGTGCCGAGGAGGCCTTTCGCAAGACCGAAGAGGCCCTCGGCACGTTCGCTGGCACCGAGGTGTTCGGGCTGTTTGACATGCCGAGGGTGTTCGGCCTGACAGCCCTGTGTTTTTCGCTGACGATATTGCTTGTGCTCTACTGGCGACCGGACGGTATCGCGGGCTACCGTGAAATCGCCACCGTGTCGTCGGTGCGCTCCGCGCTCGGTCGCTGGTTGCAACGCGCCGTGCCCCGCCTGCCATCGGTGGCCTACGACGTGGATGCACGGGCTTCGCTGCGGGCGCAGGGGCTCAGCAAACGCTACGGCGCGTTTTCCGCGCTGGACGGTGTCGAGCTCGATATCGGACGCGGCACGATCCTCGGTTTGATCGGGCCGAACGGGGCGGGCAAGTCGACCTTCATCAATGTGGTCACCGGGTCGCTGTTCGCGAGTGGGGGACAGCTCCACCTCGGCGAATCCGACGTGACCCTGTGGTCCGCCGATCGGCTCGCCCGCGAGGGGCTCGGCCGCACCTTCCAGAACATCCGTCTGTTTGACAGCCTGAGCAGTGTCGAGAACGTCCAGGTCGCGGTCGCCGTCGCCCACCCCGAATTGAGCCGGGCGGCGATCGAATCGCGTGCGCTCGCCTGGCTGGCCGAACTGGACCTCGCCGACAAGGCTTGGGAGAGCGCCGGTGGGCTCGCCTACGGTGACCAGCGCCGGCTCGAGATTGCGCGCGCGCTGGCGTTGGAGCCTCAGTTCCTGCTGCTCGACGAACCCGCGGCCGGCATGAACCCACAAGAGACCGAGCGTCTGAAGTCGGTGCTGCGCGATGTCGTGCAGCGGATCGGCTGCGGCGTGATTCTCGTCGAACACGACATGCCGATGGTGATGTCGCTCTGCGACGAACTGGTGGTGTTGAACAAGGGCGAGCAAATCGCGCGTGGCGACACGGCGTCGGTGCGGACCGACCGCAACGTGATCGAAGCCTATATCGGAGAAGACGCTTCGAGCCTCGCGTAGGGAGCTCGGGGCCACATTGAACCCGTTGGATGAACGAGGAGAGAGGACGATGAAGACACTGTTGAAACACGCTGCGTTGGCATTGGCGGTGGCCACGGCCAGCGTTTCGGCCCAGGCGGCAGACGAGTTCGTGATCGGTGCGGTGAATGCCAAGACCGGCTTCATGGCGGCCTACGATGCGCCGTTCATGCAGGGCATCCACATGTACACCAAAGAGGCCAACGCACGCGGCGGCCTCAACGGCAACTACCCGATCCGGGTGGTCGAGCGCGACGATGCTTCGGACGTGCAGAAGTCGACCGTGTCGACCGCCGAGGTGCTCGGTGCCGAAGACGTCAACCTGTTCGTGACGTCGGCGCTTGCGCCGTACGCGATATCGGCCGGTTCGCAGTCGCTGCGCAAGGGGGTACTCACGGTGCACACCATTGCCTCGCAGCCGACCATACCGGCCCGCTTGGGCGAGGGCAGCTACCTCGTGATGATGTCCGATGCCCACATGGGCGGGGTGTACGCCAAGTTTGCCACCGAGGATCTCGGTGCCAAGACGGCCTACATTGTCACCTCCGACTTCGATCCCTACACCGAATTTCTGCCGCTGTATTTCAAGGAGAAATTCGAAGCCTACGGTGGCAGCGTGGTGGGGCAGTCCGACTTCAGCTACGACCAGCAGGAGTTCTCCTCGGTGGTTGCGGCGATCAAGGCGCTGCCCGAGGAGCCCGACGTGATCATGGGCATGCCGTTCGACAACGATTTCCCGATCTTCATCAACCAGCTGCGCGCCGCGGGCGTCAGCTCGACCTACCTCGGACCGGACACCCTGGACCTGCCGTCCGTGAAAGGCCTCGGTGATGTGGTCGAAGGGGTCTACTACGTGACCATGGCGGCGCCGACCAGTTCGCCCGAGGCGGGCGCTTTCGTCGACGCGTACGTCGCGGAGTACGGTTCGGACGACAGCGCCTACCCGGCGATGGTCGGGTATTCCTTCATGCGCATGGTCGAAGCGGCCGTGGCTGCGGCGGGCACGAACGACGCCGCGGCGGTCCGCGCAGCCTTTGCCGAGCTCGAGGGCGTGCAGACCGAGATCGGCGAGGTCACCTTCAAGGGCTTCGGTTCGCTGCCCAACCTGCCGGTGCACGTGATGCGCATCGAAGGCGGCGAGGGCGTGCACGTGAAGTCGATCAAACTCGACGCGTCCGAAATTCCGACGCCGCGCAGCTGATTGGTCGACGGGGCGCCGCGCGTGACACACCCGCACACGGCCAAGGCTGTCCGCACCTGGCGCGGACGGCCACTCACGCACCGGCCGGTGTGGCCGCGCTTGGCAGTCGGCGGCGCGCGCGACTGCGCCGGTGGGGCATTGAGGTGACGACTCCCTTGCTCGAGGTGTCGCAGCTGCAGGTCCGGTACGGCGCGATCGGCGCTGTGCACGGGGTCGATCTGCAAGTCAATGCGGGGGAGCTTGTGACCGTGATCGGCGCCAACGGCGCGGGCAAGACCTCAACCCTCAACGCCATCATGGGGCTGGTGCCGGCGGCGTCCGGGCAGGTGACCTTCGACGGGCGCGCGTTGGACGGTGTCCCGATCGAGCAGCGCACGCAACTGGGTCTGGCCATGTCTCCCGAGGGGCGGCGCGTCTTTGCGCCGCTCTCGGTCAGGGAAAATCTCGTGGTGGGCGGCGTCGCCTTGCCGCCGTCGGATGTGGACGCGCGCGTCGATGCGATGGTCTCGCGTTTTCCGATTCTCGGTGAGCGCATCGACCAACTGGCGGGCACGCTCTCGGGCGGCGAGCAACAGATGCTCGCAATCGCGCGAGCGTTGATGTCTCGACCGCGCTGCCTGGTGCTCGACGAACCCTCGCTTGGGCTCGCACCGAAGATCGTCAGCCAGGTGTTCGAGCTGATCGCCGAGCTGCACGCCGAAGGGGTTGCCGTGCTGCTGGTCGAGCAGAACGTACAGAAGAGCCTGGCCATCGCCGACCGGGCCTACGTGATGGAACTCGGATACATCGTGCTCAGTGGCGTGGCGGACGAGCTCGCGCGCGACAACAGCATCCAGGACCGGTACCTCGGAGTCTCATGACGTGTCTGTGACCAAGGAGCCCTCGTGAGTTTCGACGTGCTGCTGCAGTTTGCGGTGTCAGTGCTGAGCCTCGGCGGCGTGTACGCGCTGTTGGCGCTCGGCCTGTCGACCGTGTTCGGCTTGCTCGGGTTTCTGAATTTTGCCCACGGTGATCTGATGACTATCACCGGCTACGGCTTGTATTACATGCTCGCCGCCGGGGTGGCGTTCGCGGTGGCGGGTCCGCTCGCGGTGGTGGTTGCCGCGCTCGCGGCGGTGTTGATGGAGCGCCTGGCTTTCCGGCCGCTGCGCGGGCGCAGCCCGATGACGCTGCTGATCACCTCGTTTGCGCTGTCGCTGGCCCTGCACGTGTGTTTTCAGATTTTCATCAGCCCGAAGCCGCGCCCAATCCCCGTGCCGGAGTTTCTGTCGGGCTACTTCAGCATCGGCGGCGCCTTCGTCAGCCGGGCGCAAGTGATTGCGATCGTTGTTTCCGTAGTGTCGGTGATCGCGCTCAATGTCTTCTTAAGCCGCTCGCGCCTCGGGGTGACCCTGCGCGCAGCGGCTGCCGATTTCGATGTCGCCCGCATGTTGGGGGTGCGCGCCGACCGCGTGGTGGCGCTGGCTTTTGCCCTGAGTGGCGTGCTCGCCGGCGTCGCGGCGCTTGTGTGGATTGCGCAGCGCGGTGCGGTGTTTCCGACCATGGGCCTGACGCCCATGGTCAAGGCGCTGATCGCAGTCATCATCGGCGGCCTCTCGAGCCCGCGTGGCGCCTTGTACGGCGGGTTTCTGTTGGGTTTTCTCGAGGCGCTGTTTCTCTACACCTTGCCCGACGCCTTCGTGCTCTACCGTGACGCCCTGGTGCTCGGTGTGTTGATCGTCTTTCTGGTCTACCGACCGAACGGCATCATCGCGAGCAACCCGGAGCCGATGCGATGAGCGTGTCAGGCGTGAATTGCGGCGAGCTGCAGATCAAGGCCGTCGACGATATGGGCGCGCATGGTGGCGGCAGCGTAGTCGGTGTCGCCGGTTTCGATGGCATCGACCAACGCGTCGTGGTCGCCGAGCGAGCGCGCGAGGTCGACGTCGTCGATGGCCGCGAACATGCGGAAGGAGCTGCCACGGTTCCAAATGCCGTCGAACAGCTCCAGCAGGTAGGCGTTGCCCGCGAGCGAGACGAAGGTGCGATGAATGTTGAGGTTGGCGTTGAAGTAGGCCTTTGCAGTGTTGCCGACGCTGCGTTCCTCGCGTTCGATGGTGCGTCGGATCGACGCGAGCGCTGCGCTGTCGGCGCGCTCGGTCAGCAGGCGCACGCTGAAACCTTCGATCGCCTGACGGGCCTGGTAGATGTCGCGCACCTCGTCGGCCGTGATACTGCGAATGACAAAACCGGCCTTCCCGGCGCGCTCGAGCACACCCTCCTGTTCGAGGCGGAGCAGGGCTTCGCGCACCGGGGTGCGGCTGACGTCGAGCTCGGCCGCCAGGCGCTCCTGGACCAGCCGCTGGTTGGGGGCGATGTCGCCGTCGCCGATGGCTGCCAGCAGTTGGCTGTAGATTTCGTCGGCAATGCGTCGGGGCGTGAGTTGGATGCGTTTGAGTCCGGCCATGGTGTCCTCGGTTCGCGGTCGGAAACGCAGTGCGCGGTGCGTGCACTGCCGACGCGTGACCGTACTGCATCGGGGTGCAGTGGGTGAAATTTGAATACAGTATACAAAAAGCAGAGGTGAAATCCCATGTGCGGCATAGCAGGTAGGGTCCTGAAAGACCACGGCAATGTGGGCGAAGACCTGGTGCGGCTGATGGCTGCGCAAGCGCATCGAGGTGCGGATTCGACTGGTTTTGCGGTTTACGGGCCACCGCGCGACGACGGGTACGTCGTGCGGGCGATGGGCTTCGACCGCACCCGGCTCGGCACGGATCTCGACGATTTCCAGGCGGCGCTGCGCGAGTGCGGCAGCGACTTCCTCGAAGAGCCCACGACCACCCTCGGCGATGCGGCGCACTACAGCGTCCGCGCGGTGATTTCAGACCCGACCGACCTCGCGCGCTGGGTGCACACGGCTGATGCCATGGCGGACAGGCTGGAGGTGCAGTCGGTCGGCCGCTCGCTTGAAATCGTGAAGGACACCGGCGACGCCATCGCCGTGGCTGACAAACACGATGTCTGGTCGATGCGAGGCACCCACGGTCTCGGCCATGCGCGGCTTGCGACCGAGAGCTCGGTGCTGCCGAACGCAAGCCACCCGTTCTGGGCTCGGCCCTTCGCTGATGTCGCGATCGTACACAACGGCCAGATCACCGACTATTTCACCCAGCGCGACCGCCTCGAACGCGCCGGCTACCGCTTCATGACCCAGAACGACTCCGAGTTGATCGCGGTGTGGGTCTCCGACCAGATGCGCCAGGGGCTGACCAAAGCGCAGGCGCTGGAGAAGTCGGTCGGCGCGATCGACGGCGTGTTCACGTTCCTGATCACCGATGTGGAGTCGATGGGCTTCGCCAAGGATCGCTTCGCGATGAAGCCGTTGGTCACGGTCGAGCAGCACGGTGAGATGACGGCTGGAACGGAGGAACAGTCGGTACGCCGCGTGCACGCCGGCGAAGTCGACGTGATCAACTACGACGGCCCGAGCATCACGCGGCTGTGGCAGGTCGGTGACCTGAGGGCCGCGGCATGACCGAGCGTGTGGAGATCGAAGTCGGGGACCGCACGGTCCGCGAGATCAACGAGGACATCCAGGCCCGTGCCAAGGCGGGTCAGGCCATGCGTGTGAGCAACCCGCTGTCGCGGCACAACCTTGGCGTGGGGCTGCCGACGGGCGCCGACATCGTGTTCGAGGGCAGCGTCGGCTACTACTGCGGCGGCCTCAACAACGGCGCCACCGTCGACATCCGACGCAACGCGGGCTGGGGCGTCGGCGAGGCGCAGGCCTCAGGCGACATCACGGTGCACGGCTACGCCGGCATGTCGGTGGGTGCCGCCATGCTCGGCGGCCTGATTCACGTGAAGGGCGACTGCGGCCCGCGCTGCGGCGTGGCGATGAAAGGCGGCGACATCATTGTCGAGGGCAAGATCGGCTACCAGTCCGGTTTCATGTCTCACGCCGGGCGCATCATCGCTCTGGGCGGGGCGGGCGAGTCCTGCGCGGACGCGCTCTGGGCCGGTGAGGTCTGGGTGGCAGGCGACATCGACTCGCTGGGCGTCGACGCCAAGGTCGTCGAACCGGCGCCCGAGGAGGTCGAGGACGTCGAGACCCTCCTCGCCTCTCGCGGGCTGGCCGACAGCGCTCGTAACTGGCGCAAGATCGTCTCCGGTCAGCGCCTTTGGTACTTTGAAAGTCGGGATGCAAAAGCATGGCTCATGATCTGACGAAACCCTACGAATACCCGTTCGAGGATCCGACCGAAGAGGCTGTCGCCTACAACGACGGCGCGATCGAGGGGCGCCGTGCCGGGGTGCCGGGGTCGTACGACAAGGGTGGCTCACTGCGGTGGACGCCGGATGCGATTGCCGAGGTGCACGCGCTCTCGCAACTCGGCCGATACCAGGTGCGTGGCTACAACTGTTTCAATGAGCGCCTGCCGACCTTCGACGACCTGACATTCGTGCCGGCGACCATGACCCGCTTGCCGCTCGAAGGGTACCGCGAGAGCTGCGACACCACGACGGTGCTCGGTGGCGGTCGTGGCCTGGTCGAGCAGCCGCTCGAACTCAAGATCCCGATCTACATCGCCAGCATGAGCTTTGGCGCACTCTCCGCGAGCGCGAAGGCGGCCCTCGGTCACGGTGCATCCAAGGTTGGCACGATGACCTGCACCGGTGAGGGCGGCATGCTCGAAGAGGAGCGTGCAGCCAGTCAACGGCTGGTGTACCAGATGAGCCCGGCGCGCTACGGTCTTGACCTCGACCACCTACGCCGGGCCGACGGCCTCGAGCTGGTGGTGGGTCAGGGTGCCAAGCCCGGCACCGGCGGCTTGCTGCTCGGCATGAAAGTCTCTGAGCGGGTGTCGAAGATGCGCACCTTACCGCCCGGCGTCGACCAGCGCTCGACCATTCGCCACCCCGATTTTCTCGGCGCCGACGACCTTGCCGTGAAAATCGAGGAGTTGCGGGTCGCGACCCACTACCGGGTGCCGATCAGCATCAAGATGGGTGCGACACGGCCGCGTTTCGACGTTGCTATCGCGGCGAAGGCCGGTGCCGACATCGTGGTCGTCGACGGGGCTGAGGGCGGTACGGGCGCGTCGCCGGAGATGTTGCTGAACCACACGGGCATCCCTTGCATATCGGCGATCCGTGCGGCACGCGAGGCGCTCGACGAGTGCGGTATGTCGGGCAAGGTGTCACTGGTTGCCGCCGGCGGTATCCGCACCGGCGTGGACGCGGCCAAGTGTCTGGCCCTCGGGGCTGACGCGGTGATGATCGGCAACGGCGCGATGATCTCGCTCGGCTGCAATTCGCCACGCTACGAAGCCGACTACGCCGAGCTGGGTACGTCGCCAGGTGCCTGCCACCACTGCCACACCGGGCTCTGCCCGGTGGGCGTTGCAACGCAGGACCCGGCGCTCGAGTCGCGCATGGACGTCAGCGCGGGCGCCGAGCGCGTGGCGCGCTACCTCACGGCGATGACGATGGAAATCACGGCGCTCGCCAAGGCGTGCGGCAAATCCACCGTGCACAACCTCGAACCTGAGGACCTGCGGGCGTTGAGCTTTGAAGCGTCGGCGTTCACCGGCGTGAAAATGGCGGGTATCGACAAGGCGTTCGGTTGGTAGTAGAAGCCGTACCTCGCCGGTAGAGCAACAGTCGTGCTTTGGCCCTCACCACGAGGACCGAATGCCGAGGCTGTTGCGGGTTCAATCGGAATGACCTGATTGGGTAATTGACCTCCGTCCCGCGCTCGCTAAGGTGGCTCCTGACAGTGTCAGCAACCCAGATCAGGGCACGACCACGTGGTGCACGGGTTAAAGCGATACCGGTGTCAGATCCTATCTGGGCGGGAGACCGGAGGACGATGAGATCGGTTGCGCCGAACGGCGGATTTGGAGCAGCGGCGTGAATGCAACACGGGGCTTGCCAGTTCTCCTGGGAAGGCGTGACAATGTTGGCCGGTGTATCGGATGGTCGTTCAGAGGATCGTCCGGTTGACTGAGTTGGCCAACAGGGCCTTGATCCGACCGCGCATCCTATTGTCTGTGAATTACCTCGCCTCACTGTACCGATCCACTGTCGCAGGGTGCATCTGCGCGATCCTGGTGGTGTCATTCGGTATTGCCGACGCCGCGCTGTTCTTCCGTGGTGAATTGCACGCTTTCTTTGTCATCGCCGTCGGCCTGACCGTGATTGGCTTTTTGGTGCAAGTGTTGTTGATCGGTTGTTTTACCCGTTTGCACCACACGCACGGCACGAGCCAAGAGGCAAGTTTGGTCGTGCTTGCGGCCATGCTGTATGACATTCAAGCCAAGGTGGCAGCCGACGCGCTCTTGGGCACTGCGCTCATGATGATTGCGATCAGCGGTTTGACGTTGGGGATCGCACTTTTTCTGTGTGGCGCCTTCAATGCGGGTCGGTATATACGCTTGATGCCATTCTCGATGGTTGCAGGTTTTCTGGCGGGTTCCGGCCTGCTCATCGTGACTTTTTCGATTGCTATCTTGCATGGCGAATCGTTGTCGTTTGGCGAGATCATCCAGGGTGATTCCAAGCAAGCGGCGTGGAAAATACTCGCGGGCTTTGCGATGGGCGCGCTGCTCGTGTTGTTCAGCATGCTTCGGTGGAGTGAATACACGCTTCCCGCGCTGATTGTCGGCGGCGTAGCGGCGTTTCATCTCGTGATCACTTACGCACCGGTCGAGTTCAATCAGTTGGTGCAGCTTGACTGGACCATGGCACGTGACAGTGTCGCGGTACGCTATCAACCCATGACGTCGGACTTGATCGGTACAGTGGATTGGTCGGCGATTGCGTCGGTGTCGCTGCAGCTGCCAGCGCTCATCGCCGTGTGCATTTTTGCCAATCTGATCAAAATCAGCTCATTGGAGTTGATGATGCGGCAACGCGTCGATGAGAACCGCGAGCTTCGCGTGGCGGGCTACGCCGGTCTCGTCAGTGGCGTATTCGCCGTCGCACCGGGTTTCCACGGGCTCGCAAATTCGTCCATCCTGGCGAAGCTCTCGGCCAACGCCAAAGTGTCCGCGGTTGTCACCGTTGCGGTCACAGCTGCGCTGTTGGTGTACGCCGGCGACACCTTGATGTTCATGCCTCGCTTTGTGTTCGGCGCCATTTTGCTTTGGGTAGGCTTTGGCATGGTGCAGACCAGCCTGCTGAACAACTGGGGTAAAGTTCGGTTTCACGAGAGTGTCGTCACCGCGTTGATTGCACTCACCGTTGCGGTGTTCGGTTTCATACCGGGACTCGCATTCGGTGTTGTTTGTGGGCTTGTGATGTTCGTTGCGGAGTATTCGCAACAAGAGACCGTACGGTCGATGCAATCGGCGGTTGAACTGCACAGCAATGTCGACCGCGATCCGGACGCGCGCGCGCAACTCAATGCACATGGACGGTCAACGTGGGTAGTCCGCCTGCACAGCTACTTGTTTTTCGGCAGTGCAGCGCGTTCGGTCGAGATCATCATGCGACACCTCGACAACCACGCGGACAACCCTATCGACATGTTGGTTCTCGATTTCACGCGTGTGGTTGGCATCGACTCGACCGCGCTGCGCGCGTTTCAGCGGCTGGCGTTGCGGGCCGAGGCTGACAGCATCGACATTTGGGCCGCCGGTGCGAGCCCGAGCGTGCAGACAGCCTTTGAAAAAGACGGCGACGGATCGATCGCTCGCTTCTTCGAGACCTTGGATTTTGCGCTCGAGGCGGCCGAGGATCGGATTCTGTGCCAACACCCCTTGGCACCGCGTGTCGCCGTTGCGCACAAGGGTGAAGGCGACGTCGCGCTTGCCGGGTTGTTTTGGCAACACGGCGTTCCGCGCGCCCTACCGGCCGGTGCAACCTTGTTGGAGGCGGGGCAAGCGCCGCAGGGGCTCTATTGGGTGGTTTCCGGTGTGCTTGATGCGCAGGTGCACACACCGCACGCAGAGATGCGCGTCAGGCGCATGGGCAGCGGGGCACTGATCGGCGAGATTTCTTGGTATTTGCAGCAAACGACATCCGCTCGCGTGGTGGTGGTCGAAGACGCGTCATTGCTGCACCTCGACAACCCCACCATGGCCATGCTCGCGGCGGACTTTCCCGAGACCAGCTCCATCTTGCACGAGGAAATCGCGCGGGTATTGTCCTCGCGCTTGCTGGACAATGCGCGCCAGCTTCGTCAACTGGGCTGAACGTAACGAGGTTGGTACGCGCGGATCCTTTCGGTGAGATCAGGTTTGCTACCATAGCGAGCTGACCTCGGTGAATCCCTCCCATGACAGCCCCAGACGACATGTCGCGCCGTCGCACCTTTGCGATCATTTCCCACCCGGATGCGGGCAAGACCACGCTGACCGAAAAGCTGTTGCTGTTCGGCGGTGCGATTCAGCTCGCGGGTACGGTCAAGGGCCGCAAGGCCGCACGCCACGCGACCTCCGACTGGATGGCGATGGAGCAGGAGCGCGGCATCTCGGTCACGTCGTCGGTCATGCAGTTTCCCTACAAGGACCGCGTGGTCAACCTGCTCGACACGCCGGGCCACGAGGATTTCTCCGAGGACACCTACCGCGTGTTGACGGCAGTGGATTCCGCGTTGATGGTGATCGACGTCGCCAAGGGCGTCGAAGAACGCACCGAGAAGCTCATGGACGTCTGCCGTCTGCGCACCACGCCGGTGATGACCTTCATCAACAAACTCGACCGCGAGGGCCGCGACGCGATCGACCTGCTGGACGAGGTTGAAACCGTGCTGAAGATTCAGTGCGCGCCGATCACCTGGCCGGTCGGCATGGGCAAACGCTTCAAGGGGGTCTACCACATCGCGCGCAACACCGTGACCTTCTTCGACCCCAACCACGACGGCAAACTGCCCGAGGGGGAAGTGGTCGAAGGGCTCGACAACCCGCGCCTCGACCAACTGCTCGGAGACCAGGCCGACGAGTTGCGCGAAGAGCTGGAGCTGGTCCGCGGCGCGAGCAACGCCTTCGACCACGCGGCCTACCTGCGCGGTGAACTGACGCCGGTGTTTTTCGGCTCGGCGATCAACAACTTCGGTGTGACCGAGTTGCTCGATGATTTCGTCGAGTACGCGCCACCGCCGCAGCCGCGCGCGACTGTCGACCGCGAGGTCGACCCGAGCGAGAGCAAATTCAGCGGGTTCGTGTTCAAGATTCAGGCGAACATGGACCCGCAGCACCGTGACCGCGTCGCGTTTCTTCGGATCTGCTCGGGGCAATACAAGAAGGGCATGAAAGCCCACCACGTGCGGCTCGGCAAGGACGTGAAGTTTGCCGATGCGTTGACCTTTCTCGCGGCCGACCGCGGCCACGTCGACACCGCCGAGGCCGGCGACATCATCGGCCTGCACAACCACGGCACGATTCGCATCGGTGACACCTTTACCCTGGGCGAGAAGCTGCATTTCACCGGCATTCCGAACTTCGCGCCGGAACTCTTTCGCCGGGCCCGCTTGCGCGACCCGTTGAAAATGAAACAGCTGCAGAAGGGACTCGAGCAGTTGTGCGAGGAGGGCGCGACGCAGTTGTTCAAACCGCTGACGTCGAACGACCTCATCCTCGGTGCGGTCGGTGTGCTGCAGTTCGACGTGGTCGCGCAACGCCTGAAGGACGAGTACAAGGTCGATTGCCAGTTCGAGTCGGTGACGGTCAAGGCCGCGCGCTGGGTGGCGTGTGAGGACGCCAAGATGCTCAGGGATTTTCGCGACAAGGTGGCGGCGAACCTCGCGATCGACCATTCGGGTGAACTGGTCTATCTTGCCGGTACGCGGGTCAATCTCACCATGACCGAAGAACGCTGGCCGGACGTGCGTTTCCTCGCCACGCGCGAGCAGGGCGGAGTGCTCTAGCCGAAAAGCGGCGCGTCATGGAGCGTGCGCTCACGGCGTGCCGTTGCACATAACGCAACGCCTGACGCCCCATGTCGACGTGTCACACCCGCCGCGGGCCGACGCGACACCGTCGGCCGGGGTTCGTGCGCCCCGGACTGCGCGACGGGCTCTCGGCAACGTGTGTCGTTTTGAGGCCAAAACGCAATTGCGCTGATCGTGGTGTGTTGCTATTTTGCACGCCGATGGTTCCAGGCGCCTCTGCGCGGCGCCGGGATGAAAAGGGAACACGGTGGCGCCGTCCGGTCGGCGTGGAAACCGTGGCTGCCCCCGCAACTGTGAGCGGTAATACGCACCCATTTTGCCACTGACCTTCGGGTTGGGAAGGCGGGTGTCGGCGAGAACCGTGAGCCAGGAGACCTGCCATCGTTTCTGCAACCCAATCCGGGCGGGGCGTCCGGACAGGAGTCCACGGTGGTCCCCCGGCATCCGTCGCCATCCTCGCGTCAGCTGTCTTCGTTGAGGCTGACACCAGCCTGTGCCGCCCTGTGGTCCGTGTTCGGGTCGCGTGGCGCTAACCGTGATCGCCGCACCGTGCGACTGCGCGCCCGACGCGTCGTGCCGCACCGTCCACTGAACGGCCTCGAGGGCCGACCGCCCACGCGGTGTCGTGCGTGAACTCGCCGTGCTCACTCGAGGTGCACGACGTGGCGGTCCGCGTTCCGGGGGAGCGCGGTGCTGTGTCTGTGCTCGATGGCATCAGCCTTTCAGTGGCGCCCGGACACGTGCTCGCGGTGGTCGGACCGAACGGTGCAGGCAAGTCGACGCTGATTCGGGTGATCGCCGGCGTGCAGCAGCCAAGTCACGGCAACGTGTGCGTCGACGGGCAGGCGGTGGCGTCCCTGAGCGCACACGAGCGGGCGCGACGCATCGCCTATGTCGGCCAGGTGGATGACCCCGATGGCCGCCTGACTGTCACTCAGTACGTCCAACTGGGGCGCCTGCCGCACGAGGGCTTTTTCAGTCGCCGTGTGGCGTCGCCAGACGCGGTTGACGCGATTCGTATCACCGGGTTGCGCGCCCTCGCGCACCGTCGACTTGACGCGTTGTCCGGCGGCGAACGTCAGAAAGCCAAGATCGCCAGGGCGCTCTGCCAACGACCGTCCTTGCTGGTGCTCGACGAGCCGACGAACCACCTCGACCCGAGCGCCCGCGGTGCGTTGCTGGGCCTGGTTGCAGCGATGGGGGTTACCGTCGTCGTCGCGCTACACGACCTGACCCTGATCGACAACCTGGCGGATGGTGTCGCCGTCCTGGCTGACGGAAAGCTGGTCGCGCTCGGCGAGCCAATGCGCGCGTTGTCATCAGACCAGGTGCAACGCGTCTTCCGCGTCGACCTCCACCGGTTTGCACACCCGACAGCCGAGCGCCGTATCCCGGCACTCGACATCGTATTGACCACCCCACCCACGGCGCACACTGCGCCATCTCGAAACCCACCAGGAGACTGATTGCATGAAGGCACTAGCCACCCTGATACCCGTGTCACTCGCACTCGCCGCCACCGGTGCATCCGCGTACCCCATTGACGTTGACAACTGCGGAGAGGCGTTGACCTTCGCGGCTGCGCCCGAGCGCATGGTGGTGCACGACATCAACATGGCCGACATGGCCTTTGCCCTCGGATTGCAGGAACACATGGTGGGCGTGACAGGCATCTCCGGGTGGTACAAGACAAGCCCCGAGTTTGACGCACGGCGTGGCGACATCCCCGAGCTCGCGCCGAAATACCCGACGATGGAAAACCTCGTTGCCGCTGGCCCGGACCTGTTTTTCGCGGGCTGGTACTACGGCATGCGGCCGGGCGGGGATGTGACACCCGAAACGCTCGGTGCCCAGGGCATTCAAACGCTGGTTCTGAGCGAGAGTTGCATTCACCTCGACAGGAACCGGCCCGCAGCCTCGATGGACTTGTTGTTCGACGACGTGCTCCGCCTGGGCGCTGTGTTCGGCAAGGAAGGGGATGCGCAGGCGCTGGTTGACGGTTGGAGTTCCCAGCTCAGCGACATCGCCTCGGCGGTTGCTGATGTACCGCCACAGCGTGTGTTTCTCTACGATTCTGGCGACGATCAACCGTTTACCGCGGGGAGGTACGCCATCACGACGGCCATGATCGAAGCCGCGGGCGGCACGAACGTAACCGGTGACATGGACACCAGTTGGGGGCGCACGTCGTGGGAGTCGGTCGCGGCCGCCAACCCGGAGATTCTCATCCTGCTCGATTACCAGGGTGGTGACGGTGCCGACGGCTTGCTGCAGTTTCTCAAATCGCACCCCGTCATGTCGTTGACAGAGGCGGTGAAAAACGAGCGTTTCGTTCCCTTGCGGTACGAAGAGCTGACGCCTGGGCCGGCCAACATCGATGCAATCGAGAAAATTGCCAAGGCCATGCACCCCACCGCGTTCCAGTAGGCGGTATGCAGACGGTACGGTGCATCGTTCCGGCGTTGCCGTGATGCCCCGTTTGGCGGTGCTCTTGCCGGTGGCGCTCGTGGTGCTGGTCGCAATGGTGGTGCTCGCCGTTGCGACTGGCTCGACGGCCATAGCGCTGTCCGACGTCGTGGGCGCATTCGGTCGGGCGTTTGGTGCCAACAGCGCTGCAGGCGCTCAGCCGATTGACCGCATCGTTGTCGATCTGCGCTTGCCACGTGCGCTGTTGGCCGTGCTCGCAGGCGCCGGTCTGGGTGTTGTGGGTTGCCTGTTGCAAACCGTGACCCGGAACGACCTCGCCGATCCGTTCCTGTTCGGGTTGTCGTCCGGTGCGGCTGCGGGTGCGGTGCTGGTGATCACGGTCACCGGCGACGTGTTCGGGTTCTGGACCTTGCCACTGGCGGCGTTCGCCGGCGGCATGCTGGCTTCCATCACGGTGTTGGTGTTGGTGGCGCGTATGCGCGCACGTGGCCCCGCGCGGCTGGTGCTGGCGGGGTTGGCGGTCTCCTTTCTCTTCATGGCGCTCACCAACTACCTTGTGTTCGCTGGCGACCAACGGGCAGCGCACTCCGTGCTCTTCTGGACGCTCGGCGGGCTCGGACTCGCTCGGTGGGACGTTTTGCCCATTGCGTTGATTGGAACCGGGTCGGTGTTGGTCTTTGCCGCTGCGATGCATCGGCAGTTCGACGCCCTGTTGGCCGGCGATGAAACGGCGACCACACTCGGGATCAGTGTGGCGTTCTTGCGCGGTGCCACCTTCTTGGTGTGCGCGTTTGCGACAGGCGCGCTGGTTTCCATCACGGGCGTGATCGGCTTTGTCGGGCTGATGGTGCCGCACCTCGCGCGAGCGGTGGTCGGTCCGATGCACGGTGCGCTGGTGTGGGTGGCTGCTGTCTTGGGTGCGTGTCTGCTGTTGGCGGGTGACATTGCCGCGCGAACGCTCCTCATGCCACAGGAGCTGCCGATCGGGATCGTGACGACCGCAGCAGGTGCGGTGTTTGTGCTTGCGGTGTTGCGGCGATTCTGAGTTTTGCAGGCGGGTATCGCCCCGCCAAGGCACAGCTTCGGCAGTCTGTCAGCTCACGACGCGATTGGAATCCGCGCGCAGCTGACTCAAGTGGTTTAGCGCCACAGACAGGCTTTGCAGTTCGATCCGCACCCTGGCTGGGTCCTCTCGGTGCCATTCAAACCCCATTACAACCGTGCGCGTGCTGATTTTCCTGGTATTGACCGGTGCCGCGGATCGCAGGCAAGTACGCTTCGACATCGGGATGGTGCACACGACGTCGACCGCAATCGTCGCGCGGTGCGTGTCGTGGCCGTGCCCGAGCACGCGCACGAGGGGGGTCTTGCCTGCAACGTCGATCACGCGGATGCCGAGGCGCTCGTCCCGGCTTGCCGCACGGCGCGCCGGTCGGTACCTGTACCCGGTGTGCCGGTCGAGCGTCTTGACGTGGTATGACTCGACAGATCGTGCCGGTGTGTCGGCTTGGGCACCAACGCTGAACAGGGCGAGAAGCAGGGTGGTAACGAGCAGGCGGTGTGGCATCAGGCGGACCAGCGTGTGTCGGTGGCGCCGGTGTGCAAGGGGGCGCTGCGTTGCGAGCGGCGGTCCCGTCATGGCACTTCGCAGCTTTGGCGCTGCGCGGTCGTCTGTATCAGCCGGGGCCTTGGCTGACGTGTGGACCGGGTCGCATGTCGGCGGCGGTGTCGGCTGGTGGTGTGCGCTCGTGCAGCGTACCGGAACGCCCGGCCAGTCTGCTGGGGCGAACCTGGGTCGTGTTGCGCGACGCGGCCCAGGTGGGGCCCGTTTGCGATCGAGTCTCCGGGTGGCCTAGAGTCTTTGGCGTGAGCGTGGATTTCGCAGCGTGGTGAAGGCACCTTGGCAACAGACGACTCGGCATCGGACACCCCCGCGGGCGCCGACTCGGCCACCGGAACGGGCATGCAGACAGCGCGTGCCGATGGCGTGGCGCCGCTCGTCACGCTGATTCGCGGTCTCGGTGACGACCCGCAGCCGCTGTACCGCGGTGTGGTCGCGGCGGCCGTCGAGGTGGGCGACGCGTGTGCGGCCGCGTTGCTCCGGTCCGAGGACGGGCAGGCGCACCGCTGCGCCCGTGTGGCCCGCACCGACTCCCAAGCGCACACCGACGACACCGCCTCGCTCGAGCCGGTGACGAGTGCTGTCGTTCACCGGGTGACCCAGGAACGTGAAACAGTCCTGCTGCAGGGCGCGGACGCACGGGCGCAGGCGCCGACCTGGTTCGTCGACGGCGTCGCGTGTGAGCAGCTCCTCTTTGTCCCGATCACCGCCGACGACGGTGTCTGGGGCGCGCTGCAGGTTGCCTGGTCCGACGAGGCCGCTGTGCCCGCGTCGGTGCGCCGTGAGATCGACGCGCTTGCCGATCTTGCCGGCCTCGGCGTCGAGACTGTGCAACGGCATCAGGCACTGGCGACCGCCGACAGCACGGCGCGTGCGTATGGGGAGCGTGAGACTGCGTCGCGCGACATACTCGACGTGATCAGTCGACGTCGCGACGACGAAAATCCGGTGTTTGACGTGGTGCTCAGGCACGCCGTCGAGCTGTGCAAGGCGGATGCTGCGGCAATGATGCTGGGGCAGGTCGCCACCTCGACCCTGGCGTTCAAAACCTACCACGAGGGCACGCGTGTCCAGTCGCAAGCCGAAATCGACGCGCTGGAGGACATTCGCCGGAGTACCCTCGAACTCGATCCCGCCAAACACATCTCGGCGCAGGCCATCTGCGAGGCGCGCGTGGTGCACGTCGATGACCTGAGCACGCACCCGAGCTACCTCGCGCGCGAGCCGACCTTCGTGACAATGGTCGAGCTCAACGAGGAGCGCACAGCGCTGAGTGTGCCGCTGTTGCGCGATGGCGTGGCATTGGGCGCGATCAACGTGTATCGGCGACGGGTCGAAGCGTTTCAGGCCGAGGAAATCGCGCTGGTGGAGGCCTTTGCTGCACAGGCGGTGATTGCCATCGACAACGTGCGGCAGTTTCGCGAGTTGGGCGAAGCGCTCGAGCAGCAGACGGCGACAGCCGATGTGCTGCGGACGATCAGCGAGGACGCCTTCGACCTGCCGACGGTGCTTCAGGCGCTCATCACCACGGCCGCACAACTTTGCGACGCGCCGATTTGCATTCTGTTCGACCGTCGCGATGGCGCCATGCACATGGGGGCGAATATCGGGTGCTCGGACGAGATGGTCGCATTTCACACCGCGCACCCGAACCCGATCGACCGCTCCAACGTCGCCGGCCGCGCGGTGCTGGACAAGCAGACCGTCCACGTGCCAGACGTGACACAGGACCCGAACTACACCCTGACGCAGTCGTACAGGCTCGGCGGGTGGCGGTCGATCATTGCCGTGCCGCTGTTGCGCAACGACGAGGTGATTGCCGTGCTGGCGCTGTCGCGCCCGCGGATCGGGCCGTTCTCGGCGCGCCAGATCGACTTGGTCGAGAGCTTCGCTGACCAGGCGGTGATCGCGATCAACAACGCGACCCTCTTTGCCGAAGTTCAGGAACGCACCGCTGAGGTCAGCCAGGCGCTGGAATACCAGACCGCTACGTCTGACGTGCTCGAGGTCATTTCGCGCTCGCCGGACGACGTTGACCCGGTGCTTGAAAGCATCCTCGCGGTCAGCGCCGCGCTATGCAAACCGCAGTACAGCTACATCGCGTTGCTCGACAGTGCGGACGGTTGCTACCACGTGCGGCGGTCGTTTGGTGTCGCCGACGAATTCATTGATTTTCTCACGCGCAACCCGATTCGGCCCGGCACGGGCAGCAGCACGGGGCGGGCGGCGTTGCTGTGCGAGACGGTCTACATCCGCAACACCGAGACGGATGACAGCTACACTTGGAAGGAGGCGTCCCGTCGCGGCGGGTATCTGAGCTCGCTGGCGGTACCGCTGGTACAGAGCGGGAAGTGTGTCGGTGTGATCGCGCTCGCGGATGAACAGCCCGATGCGTATTCGGACAAGCAGATCGCGTTACTCGAGACCTTCTCGGCGCAAGCCGTGATTGCGCTGAACAACACCCGGATGTTTCACGACACCCAGGCCGCGCTGGCGCGCCAGACAGCCAGCGCGGATGTGCTGCGCGTTATCAGCCAGTCGCCGACCGACACCACGCCGGTGTTCGAGATGATCGTGACTTCGGCCACGCAGCTCGTTTCTTCCGACCTCGCAATCGCGACTTTGGCCAACGACACAGAGTGGTGGCAGGTGGCACTTGCGTCGCCCGAGGGCCTGATCACGGACTTTGCGACCGCACCGCACCCCATCGACGAACAGCACAATTTTCATTCCGCCGTGTTGGTGTCCGGCAAGACCATGCATGTGCCGGACTTGTCAACCGCAGATCTGCCCACGCTGGCCAGACGGCTCCACGAGGAGAGCGGGTTTCAGGCGTATCTCCACGTGCCCTTGTTGCGCGACGAGCG
>JBCCUP010000078.1 GCA_039196715.1 Pseudomonadota bacterium | reverse complement strand
GCTGAAGTAGAGCCAGCCGTTGGTGGCGTAGTCCGGGTGCAGCGCGAGGTCGAGCAAGCCACCCTGCCCCTTCGAGGCCACCTCGGGCACCCCGCCGAGTTCCGTGCGTGCACCGCGGCCGCCGTCGGCGATGCGGATGAGTCGACCATCGCGTTCACTGATCAGGAGATCCCGGTTCGGCAACTGCACCATGCCCCAGGGCACATCCAGGCCACCCGTGATGCGCTCGAGCGCGTAGCCGGCCAACGCCACTGGGGCCATCAGCGTCGCCGAGAGCACCGCACACCCGAACCCAAACCGTTTCAGCACCTCATGCACGACACGTCACCTCGCTTGTTTTCTCCGGCTCAGACGCAAGCGATCGTCACTTGTTCCAACTGGTCCGCCGGGCGGCGGTTTCCACGACACAAAAAAAAGCCGCCTCGGGCGAGGCGGCTTTTCCACTCGGGTCGAGTGCGACTCAGATCACTTCAGCAGTGTCTGGGTCCAGGTGCCCTCGTCGTTCACGGTGTTGACACCGTAGACGCCACCGACATCGCCGTTCTCGTCGAAATCGACGTTGCCGGACGCACCTTCGTAGTTGATCGGCTCACCGGCAGCGAGCGCGGCCTTCGCCTTGGCCCACTCACCCGGGCGGATGATCATGCCCGGCGGGTTGTCGATCTTGGTCATGGCGGCTGCGATAGCGGCACGGTCGGTTGACTTCGCACGCTCGATGGCCAGGGCCGTCATGAAGGCCGCGTCGTAGCCGTGCGCGACGTAGGGCGCGCCCGGGTCGTCGCCGGTGGCGTCGCCGTAGAGCGTGGCGAAGGCCTGGTAGGACGCGTCGCCGGTGTCGGACGAGCTCTGGGTGATCTTGATGTTGCCACGCAGGTTGTCCGCGCCGATCTGGTCGATGACCGACTGGTCGAACATGCCGTCCGCCGCGTAGAAGCTGCTGAACAGGCCGTTCTCGAGGCTGTTCTTCAGGATCGTGATACCGCCGGAGCCGTAGTAGGAGAACACCACCAACGCCTGGGGACCGCCGCGTGACAGGGTCGAGAGCTCGGACCGGTAAGAGGCCTTCTTCGGCTCGTGCGCCTGGTTGCCGGTGATTGTGCCGCCGGCGGCTTCGAATGCCCGCTCGAAGACCTCGGCGATGCCGGCGTTGTAGTCGTCGTTGGCGTAGGTCATCGCGACCTTGGTGTTGCCGTCGGCGTAGACCAGCTCCGCCAGGGCCGCGCCCTGGTAGGCATCGGACGGGGCAACCCGGAACACCAGGCCGTTGTCTTCCAATTCGGAGATGGACGGCGCGGTGGCGGAATCCGAAATGGACATCACACCGGCCGGGATCGACACGGAGGAGACCATGCCGTTGGTGGCGCCAGAGCAGCTCGCGCCGACGATGGCCACGACCTGCTCGACGTTGACGACCTTGTTGCCCGCGTCAACGCCCGCTTTCGGGTCACACGCCGAGTCGGCCAGCACCATTCTCATGGTGTCGCCGTCGAGCAGGCCACCCTGCTCGTTGACGTGCTGGGCTGCAAGGTTACGGCCGGCAACAATCGGGGCGACCAGCTCGGCGATCGGACCGGTCACGCCCGCGACGGACCCGACCTTGATGTCGCCAGCCAGTGCTGCAGTGCTGCAGCATGCCGCGACCAGGGCGGCGAGTTTAAACGGAGTTTTCATGGATGGTGTGTCCTCCAGGGGTGAAATCGGGGTCGGCTCTCGATGATATTGTCACGAGCCGGATAACCGGCTGCAAACAGCGACTGCTGCGCTTCCGCTGCTCATGTACCAAAAGTACACTGCGCTGCGGTTCTCGCAAATCACTGTTTTCGCTCGATTCTTCAACTCGTGACAACAGCATCTAAGCCGATTCTCGCGTGCTGCGCGGCGGCTTCGGCCGCTGCTCGGGGAAGATACCCAGGGGGTACTTCTGCAGAAAGATCTGAAGCATCAGCCCAATGAGGAAGATCCGCACGTAGGCCGTGCGCACCGCCCAGTCGTCCGGCAGTCTTCCTGTCACTATCTCACTCGCAGACCACAGCGTCCAGATCAAAAGGGCGCCGAGCACCGCGCCCTTGTTGTTGGCGCTGCCGCCGACCACCAGCATCACCCAGACGAGAAAGGTCGCGGTCAAGGGGTCGCTGACGTTCGGATCGACGAATTTGAGGTACTGCGCCATGAACGCCCCGGCCAGCCCCATCAGCATGGCGCCGAGCACGAAGCCCTCCATGCGGAACTGCTCGACGTCCTTGCCGGCTGCGCGCACCGCGGGCTCGTTCTCGCGGATGGCCGTCATCACGCGCCCCCAGGGGGCGCGCTGGGCGATCTGCAGGGCCCAGAAGGCGAGCCCGACCGCCACCAGCACGATGGCGAGAAACGCCACGTGGTTCCAGGGCTCGGGCAGCGTCTCGAAGGGCTTCGGGATGGCCGACACGCCACGCGGACCGTTGGTGTAGTCGGTCTCGTTCTTGAAGATCAGCCGCACGACCTCGGCGGCCCCGATGGTCGCAATCGCGAGGTAGTCCGAGCGCAACCGCAGACACACCTTGCCGACACCCCAGGCGATCAGGCCCGCGGCGACCATCGAGCAGGCGTACGCGACGAGGGTGTTGATTTCGAAGCCGCCGATGTGGCGCGCCGAGGGCGCGGTGGTCAGCAGCGCCGTCACGTAGGCACCGATCGCAAAGAAGCCGCCGATGCCCGCGTTGAAAAGACCGGCAAAGCCCCACTGTACGTTGAGGCCGAGGCAGAGGACGGCGTAGATGCCGCCCATGGTGAGCAGGGAGATCGCGTAGAGCCCGTAGCCGTAGAGCGCGTCCATCAGAAGACCCTCCCGCGCAGGATACCGCTCGGCCGCCAGAGCAGGATGCCGATCATGAGCACGAAGGCCACCCCGGCCTTGTACCCCGGGCTGACGAGCGGCGCGTCACCGATCCACGGGTAGGTCGAGAGCTCCTCGGCCAGGCCAATGATCAGGCCGCCGAGCATCGCCCCGTAGGGCTTGCCGATACCGCCGAGGATGGCGGCGGCGAAGGTCGGCAGCAGCACCTGGAATCCCATCATGGTTTCCACGTGCGTGTCGTAGGCGAGCAGCACCCCGGCCGCGCCGGCCAGCGCGCCGCCGATGATCCAGGTGTTGCGGATCACCTGTTCTGTGTCGATGCCGGTGAGCTTGGCCAGCTCGGGCGAATCGGACATCGCCCGCATCGCCTTGCCCATCTTCGTGCGCGAGAGGATCAGGTGCACGATCAGCATGAGCAGCAACGCCGCACCGACGATGATCACGTGTTTGGGCGAAATACGGATGGCGTCGAACAGCACCATGGGGGGTTGGATGCCGGTTTGCAGCGATTTCAGCTGGACACCCCAGGAGAACTGGATCACCGAGCGCACCATGAGCATCATGCCGAAAGACGCGATCACCAGCATGATCGTCGGCGCGACACGAAACGGCCGATAGAAGCCGCGGTCGATACCGATCGACACGACGGCGGTCAGGGCCATTGCAATCGGCAGCGCGGCCATCGGGTGCAAGCCGAAGACCGCGACCAGCGACCAAGCAAAGTAAGCACCGAGCGTCATACTCTCGCCGTGTGCGAAGTTGGCAAAGCGCAGGATACCGAAGGTGAGGGTGACGCCGATGGCACCCAGCGCGTAAATGCTGCCGAGCACCAGCCCCGGAATGAAGTGGAAATTGATGAAGTCGTAGAGTGCGTACATCAGGCCCCTCCCCCGCCCAAAAAGAGCTCGCCGACCTTGGGGTCGTCGAGCAGGTCCTGACCGCTGCCATCGACGGAGTTGGAGCCGTCAACCAGCACGTAGCCGCGGTCGGCAATACCGAGCGCCTGCTTGGCGTTCTGCTCGACCATCAGGATGGGCACCCCGGCGCTGTTGATCTGGCGGACGGTGCTGAAGATCTCGCCGCGGTACTTCGGTGACAGGCCTGCAGTGGGCTCGTCGAGCAGCAGAATCCGCGGCTCGAGCATGAGCGCCTTGCCCATCGCGACCATCTGGCGCTGACCGCCCGAAAGGTCACCGGCTGCCTGGTTCCGTTTCTCCCGCAACGGCGGAAACATCTGGTAAATCTTCTCGAGTTGCGGGCGAAAGTCGTCGGTGCGCACGAAGGCGCCCATCTCGAGGTTTTCCTCGACCGTGAGGTTCGCGAAGATGTTGTTGGTCTGGGGCACGTAACACACGCCCTGTTTGACGACATCACTCGGCGGCGTGTTGGTGATGTCGGTGCCGTCGAGCCGCACCGCGCCAGCCGTGAGGTTCAGCAGCCCGAACACGGCCTTCATGGCGGTGGACTTGCCGGCGCCGTTCGGGCCGATGACCACGACGACTTCACCGGCATCGACGTGCATGTTGATGCCGTGGAGGATCTCGGTGTCGCCGTAGCCGCCACTGACCGCATCGAGTTCGAGCACCCGGCTCATGCCGCTTCGCCGCCGAGGTAGGCATCGAGCACACGCGGGTCGCGCCGTACGTCGTCCATGCTGCCTTCCATCAGCACCGCCCCTTCGGCCATCACGATCACCGGGTCACAGAGGGCACCGATCATGTCCATGTCGTGTTCGATCAGGCAGAAGGTGTACCCGCGCTCTTCGCGCAAGCGCAGGATCATGTCGCGGATCTTGAGCACCAGTGTCGGGTTCACACCGGCGCCGGGCTCATCGAGAAGCACAAGCTTGGCGTCGGTCATCATCGTCCGGCCCAGCTCGAGGAGTTTCTTCTGTCCGCCCGAGAGGTTGCCCGCCAGCTCGTCGCGCAAGTGGTAGATCGAGAGGAAGTCGAGCGCGTCTTCGGCCTGCTCCATCACGCTTTTTTCACGCGCCCGGACTGCACCGCGCGAGAACCAGTTGCTCCAGAGCCGTTCGCCGGGCTGCTCCGGCGGCACCAGCATGAGGTTTTCCAGCACCGTCATCTGCGCGAGCTCGTGCGGAATCTGAAAGGTGCGCACGATGCCACGGTGAAACATCTCGTGGGTCGGCAGGCCGGCGATGTCCTGACCGTCGAAGAGGATCTTGCCCGCGGTCGGCGGCAGCTCCCCGGCGATCATGTTGAAGGTCGTGGTCTTGCCTGCCCCGTTGGGGCCAATGAGCCCGGTGATCGTGCCCTCGGCGACACTGAAACTGCAGTTGTGCACGGCGTGCAGTCCGCCGAAGTGCTTGCACAGCTTGTCTACCGTGAGCATGGAGTCCACTCGTCGAGCAACAGCGCGCATTCTAACGAAGTTGCCTCGGGTGTGCTGGGCCGACCGGCATGCCAAGGCCCTGACGCTCAACGTCACGCACGGTACACGGGTTCAGCTGCCCAGCAGCAAGGCCATGACAACCGCGTGTTCGCGCCCACCGTCGGCCAGCCCGTAGTAGCCCGGCCGGAGCCCGATCGCCTGGAAACCGTTCTTGGCATACAGGGTCCGTGCGGGTCCGTTGCCCTCGCGCACGTCCAGCAGCACGCGCTCGACGCCGTGGCGGCGCGCCCGCGCGATCACCGCATCGAGCAGGTGCTGCCCACGGCCGCCGCCCTGGTGGTCGGGGTGCACGCACAGGTTCAGCAACTCCGTGTCGTCCGGGCCGGTGCGGGCAATCGAGAAGCCCATCCCCTTGCCGTGCTCCAGTAACAGCTCGCAGTCGTAGCCCACGCGCAGGCATTCGCGCAGGGTTGCCGAACTCCAGGGCGTGATGTGCGCGGCACACTCGATCTCCACCACGGTGTCGAGGTCGGTGTACTGCATCGGCCGCAACAGACGAACCGGCGTCGAACCTGCATTCTCAGGCACCGCGGATCGCCGACTCCAGCTGTTTGAGCGACTCCCACACCGGGCGCTTGAGGTGGGGCTCGGCGGTGAACCGGCTGGGGTGTGCGACCACCGTGGCGACGCCGGTATAGGCTTCGCAGGCGACGGACCAGGCGAGCTCGTGGTCGACCGGCGCCAGCACCAACACCGCGCGGCCGTCCTGCGGCAGGCTCAACGCCGCGCCGTCGGTTGACTGCAGCGCCCAGTCCCCGGGCTGCAGCGCGATGGCCGAAAGCATCTTGTCGAGCACGGCCTGCTCGGCATCACGCAACGCCGGCGAGACCACGGTCAGCCGAGGGGGCGGCAGGTCGGCGGCTGCGGTGTCGCGTACCGCCACGGGCGCGTCCAGCGTGTCGTGCGCGCCGACGCGCTGCACCCAGCGCTCGACGCCGATCGCGTCAAGCCACTGCGCTCGCGCAGACGGCGTCATTCGACCTGGTTGCGTTGACGCCGGTGCCGCCGGAACCGCGTCCACGCGGAAATGGCGGGCCCGGACAGGGCGTAGACGGCGAAACAGCCGAACAGCACCTTCGGCGGGTCGAGCGACGCTGCCGCGTAGACAAGCACCAGAAACAACGCGGCGACAAAGGGCAGTTGTTTGTGGTCGCCGATGTCCTTGAAGGAGTAGTAGGCGAAATTGCTGACCATCAGCAACCCGGCCACGGCGGTGACGACGACAGACACGCCGACCATCGCCTTGCCGCTGACACCAAGGTCGTGCGCGACCCACACGTAGCTCACCACCAGACCCGCCGCCGACGGCGATGCCAGTCCCTGAAAGAAGCGCTTGTCGGCGGTGCCGATCTGCACGTTGAAGCGGGCGAGACGCAAGGCTGCGCACGCGGTGAAGACGAAGGCGACGATCCAGCCGAGTTGGCCGAGGCCGTTCCCCGGGGCGTATTTCAGCGACCAGAGGTAGGCGACCAACGCAGGCCCGACCCCAAACGACACGACGTCGGCAAGCGAGTCGTACTCGGCACCGAACGCCGACTGTGTGTTCGTCATGCGCGCGATGCGGCCGTCGAGCCCGTCGAAGACCATGGCAGCGAGCGTCGCAATCGCGGCCTTGTCGAAATTGCCTTCGAGCGCGGCAATCACGGCGAAGAAGCCGGCGAAGAGCGCCGACGTCGTGAACAGGTTCGGCAGCAGGTAGATGCCGCGCCGTGGCTTGCCGGACTCGTCGCTCACACTTTGAGCGCCGATTCGCCACGCGCGATGCCGACCACCCCGGAGCGGACGACCTCGAGGATCTGCTCACTGGGCACCGCGCCGAGGAAGGCGTCGATCTTGCCGCTGTCACCGGTAACTTCGACGACGTAGGTCGAGTCGGTCACGTCGACGATCTTGGCGCGAAAGATCGAGACCAGGCGCATTGCCTCTTCGCGTTGTGCACCGATCGCGCGCAGCTTGACCATCATCAACTCGCGCTCAACGTGCGGCGTCTCGGTGTAGGTCACCAGCCGCACCACGTCGATCAGCTTGTCGGTCTGCTTGGCGATCTGCTCGACCACGGTGTCAGAGCCGAAGGTCACGATGGTCATGCGCGAGAGCGACGGGTCGTCGGTGGGCGCGACGGTCAGCGACTCGATGTTGTAGCCGCGCGCACTGTAGAGGCCGGCCACGCGCGAGAGCGCACCCGATTCGTTTTCGATCAACAGGGAGATGATGTGGCGCATGGTCAGGCAAACTCGCTGCGGCGCGGGTTCAGGCGCATTTCGTGATGCCCTTTCCCTTGTTCGATCATGGGGTACACGTTCTCCTCGGTGTCGATGCGAAAGTCGAGGAAGCAGAGCCGGTCCTTCATCGCAATGGCCTCGCGCAACGCGCCCTCGACGTCGCCGGGCTTGTCGATGACCATGCCGACATGGCCATACGCCTCGACCAGGCCCACGAAGTCGGGCAGCGCGTCGACGTAGGAGCTCGAGTAGCGCGACTCGTAGGTGAACTCCTGCCATTGGCGCACCATGCCGAGGTAGCCGTTGTTGAGGTTGAGGATGTTGAAGGCCACGCCGTACTGCTTGCAGGTGGAGAGTTCCTGCAGGCACATCTGTATGCTGCCCTCGCCCGTCACGCAACCGATTTCCGCGTCGGGGTGGGCGAACCGCACGCCCATTGCCGCCGGCAATCCGAAGCCCATCGTGCCGAGGCCACCGGAGTTGATCCAGCGACGCGGGTGGTCAAAGCGGTAGAACTGCGCAGCGAACATCTGGTGTTGGCCGACGTCCGAGGTGACGAACGCCTGACCCTCAGTCAGTTCGCAGTATTTCTCGACCACGAACTGGGGTTTGATCAAGCTGCTGTTGCGGTCGTAGTTGTAGGAATTGATCGACTGCCAGGACTTGATCTGATCCCACCAATGCGCAATCGCATCGGGGTCAGCCCGACGGTTGGTCTCGGACAACAGGGCAAGCATGTCCTCGAGAACCGCCTTCGTGTCGCCGACAATCGGCACTTCGACCGGAAAGTTCTTCGCAATGTTCGCCGGGTCCACGTCGATGTGGATGACGCGGGCGTGCGGGCAAAAGGTGTCAATCTGACCGGTGACCCGATCATCGAAGCGCGCGCCGACCGCGAGCAGCACGTCGCACTCGTGCATCGCCATGTTGGACTCGTAGGTGCCGTGCATGCCGAGCATGCCGACGAACTGCGGGTCGCTCGCAGGGTAACAACCGAGGCCCATCAGCGTGTTCGTGACCGGGTAGCCGAGCTCGCGACCCAAGGCGGTCAGCTGCGTGCTGGCCTCACCCAGAATCACGCCACCGCCGGCGTAGATCATCGGCTTCTTGGCCGAGACCAGCAGGTCGACGGCACGCTGGATATCGCCCTGGGTGCCGCTGATCGCCGGTTTGTAGGAGCGCATCTCGATGTCCGCCGGGTAGTCGAACGGGATCGTGATGTTGGGGTCGGTCAGGTTCTTCGGGATATCGATGACCACCGGGCCGGGGCGGCCGGTCGTGGCGATGTGAAACGCCTTCTTCACCGTCATCGCGAGGTTCTCGAGCGAATCGACGAGGAAGTTGTGTTTCACGCACGGGCGAGAGATGCCGATGATGTCGCATTCCTGAAACGCGTCGGTTCCGATCATGGGCTGGGCGACCTGCCCCGTGATGACCACGAGCGGGATGGAATCGGTGTAAGCGGTCGCGAGCCCGGTCACGGCGTTGGTCGCCCCCGGCCCCGAGGTGACCAGGCACACCCCAGGCCTGCCGGTCGCGCGTGAATACCCGTCCGCTGCGTGCGTCGCACCCTGCTCGTGGCGAACCAAAATGTGCTTCACTGTGTCTTGCTTGTAGAGGGCGTCGTAGATGTGCAGTACGGCGCCACCGGGGTAGCCGAAGACGTACTCGACTTCCTCTGCTTCCAAACACTTGAACAGAATTTCTGCGCCGCTGAGTTCCACTGTGAACCTCGGAAAGTTGGTGCGCCCACGGGGTTGCTGGTGGGCTGTGGCTTGACAATATGCGAACGGACAAGTCTATAACGTTTCATCACCCTAAATCACCCGCTGCACCCGGGTGCAGGGGCCAGTTGTTCGCAACGCTCAGGGCCAGGGCACGCCGACTGCCGAGTGCCGCTGTCCTGGCGTTCGCTCTGGCGTGTTTTCCGGTGCTCGGCACCACCCCCGACCTCGGCGGCGCATCGCGTCAAGCCGAACTCGAACGCCTCGGCCGGGCCGTGCTTCGCACCCTGGTGCAGCGGAGCGAGACCCTCGACGACGCCGTCACCACAAGCTACCTCGTGGACCTCGTGAACCGCTTGCGCGGCGCCAATGCGATCACCACCGGGGTGCAGTCGATCACGGTGTTCAGGAACCCGACCGTGAACGCCTTCGTGTTGCCCGGCGGTCTGATTGGCGTCAACGCCGGGTTGATCCTCGAAGCCCCGAGCGAAAGCGCGCTGGCGTCGGTGCTCGCACACGAGCTCGCACACCTGACCCAACGGCACGTCGAGCGCGTGTTCGCGCGCCAGTCGCGCTCCGGTCTCGCCACGCTCGCCGCGTTGCTCGCCGGCGCATTGGTGGTGCGGGACAACCCGCAGGCGGCCCAGGCGGCGGTCTACTCTGGGCTGGCGGCATCGGTGCAACAGCAACTGGACTACAGCCGACAAAACGAACGGGAGGCCGACCGGATTGGCCAGAAGTTCCTCGAGAACGCGGGGTTTCGCTCGGCCGGCATGGCGGAGATGCTGCAACACCTCTCGGCGCTGAGTGGCCTTAACGCACGCGGCGGCATCGAGTACCTGCAGACGCACCCGCTGACACCCAACCGCGTCGGCGAGGCCTGGGAACGGGCACGGCGGCAGCCTGACACCGGCAACGCGCCACAACCGGGGTTTGCGTTGGTCAAGCAACGCGTTGCCCACCTGCTCGATCAACACCTCGCGGATTCGCCGACAGCCGATTACGGCGCCGCGCTGTCCCAGCTCGAAACCGATCCCGAGGCGAGCCTCGTGCACCTGGACCGCCTGCCCGAGCCGTGGCGTGAAGCGCGTTACAGTCGGTTGTTGCGCGCTCGGGCGTTGCTCGGCGCCGGACGCACCGACGCCGCCGACACGCTCTTCGCCGAGCTCGAGCGCGACTACCCGTTCGACTACCTCACGCACCACGTCAAAGCGAGCGAGCACGCCCGTCAGGGCGACTACGCGCGGGCGAGCGCGGTGTTGAGCCGCTGGCTGCGAACCCACCCGGCACCGAACGCGAGCATGCTGCGGCGCACCGCACAGTACCACCGCGCGGCCGGAGACCTCGCCGAGTCGCAACGCTGGTACGGGGAGTATTACGCGATGCGGGGCGACCTCGAACGGGCCGCCGCGCACTTCAGTGAGGCACTGAAAACGGCCGAAGAAGGCAGCAACCGGCACGCGCGCCTGTCGTCGCGCCTGGCCGACGTCACCGCCGAGATCAACGCCGACAACGCCGCCCGACCGGGCGGCTGAAACACGGCCCCAACGAGCCTCAGGCGGCGCGCGGGCCCGCTTCGGCCAAAGAAACACCCTCAGGCGTGTCGGTGTACTTCGCGAAATTGGCGACGAACATGCCGGCCAGTTTCTGCAGTCCGGCGTCGTAGGCCGCGGTGTCCTGCCAGGCGTTGCGTGGGTTCAGAATGGCCGAATCCACCCCGGCCACCGCGGTGGGGATGGCGAGGCCAAACAACGGCATCGCCTCGAAGTCGGCCGCCGCGAGCGAGCCGTCGAAAATCGCGTCGATGATGGCGCGGGTGACTTTCAGCGACATGCGCTTGCCCACACCGTAGCCGCCGCCGCTCCAGCCGGTATTGACAAGCCAGGCACGCGAGCCGTGCTCTGCCATCTTTTCGCCGAGAATCTTGCCGTAGCGCGTCGGGTGCACGGTGAGGAAAGCGCCCCCGAAACAGGCCGAGAAGGCCGCTGTCGGTTCGGTCAGGCCCAGCTCGGTGCCGGCGACCTTGGCGGTGTAGCCGTTGAGGTAGTAGTACTTGGCCTGCTCCTCGCTCAGTTTCGCCACCGGCGGCAGGATGCCGAAGGCGTCGCACGTGAGGAAGATGATGTTCTTCGGGTGCCCCGCGCGCGACACCGGCCGAACGATGTTGTCGATGTGGTCGAGCGGGTAGGAGACGCGGGTGTTCTCCGTCAAGGAGCGGTCGGCGTAGTCGGGTGTTGACCCGCTCAGCGGCACATTCTCCAACAGGGCGTTGCGGCGGATGGCGGCGTGAATCTCGGGTTCGGTCTCTGCGGAGAGGTCGATGGTCTTGGCGTAGCAGCCCCCTTCGAAATTGAACACGCCCTGGGCGTCCCAGCCGTGCTCGTCGTCGCCGATCAGTTCCCGCTTGGGATCGGTCGACAGGGTCGTCTTGCCGGTGCCGGAGAGGCCGAAAAAGAGTGCTGCGTCGCCGCCCGCACCAACGTTGGCGGAGCAGTGAAAGGACCCCACACCCTGCTCGGGCAGGAAGTAGTTCATCATCGAGAACAGACCTTTCTTGATTTCACCGCCGTACCAGGTGCCGCCCACGCAGGCAACCCGTTCGCTGAGATTGAACGCCGCGAACACCGGCGAGCGCATGCCGAAATCGGCGTGGTTCTCGAGCTCGGCCTCGGGCGCGTGCAAGACGGTCCAGTCCGGGGTGAAGCCGTCGAGCTCGTCGGCGTCGGGGCGCACGAACATGTTCTTGGCAAAATGCGCCGCCCAGGCGACCGTGGTCACCACCCGCACAGCCATTCGCGTCGCGGGGTTGGTGCCGCAGAACAGGTCCATGACGTACAGGTCGCCGCGCGAGAGTTCGGCGGTGGTCACGCGTTTGACCGCCTGCCAGGCCTCTGCCGTCATCGGTTGGTTGTCGGAGCCGTTTGTCTCGGACTTCCACCACACGGAGTCGCGGGTCAGCGCGTCCTCGACGAGGTACTTGTCCTTTGATGACCGGCCGGTGAACCGACCGGTGTAGACCACCACGGCGCCGGTGTCGGTCACCTGGCCCTGATGACAGCCCGTCTGACCGGGCCGAACCTCGTGCTCGTACAACGCGTCGAAGGACAGGTTGGCGTGCAGGGCGCCCGCTGCCGTGATCTGTTCGGCGTTGAGAAAGTGCGTGATCGCGTCGAGCGAGGTGTCGGTCATGGCAGGGTCTCGGGTGGCTGCTGCTGTTGTATCGCGCATGCGCGCTGTATCGGCACGCGCGGCAAGATATGTTGTGTTAGGGCACCACGGTGCCGCACAACGGCCCCCTGCCACCTGGAACAACCGGTGGCGACATCGCCAACATATTGAAATGCATGACGTATTTCGAGGGGAGCACGGTGCGGTTGCGGTTCGGATGGGTGGCGTCGGGCACGGGGTGCGCGCGGTGGGCTGGCCAGGGGTGGCGGCATCGACGAGCCATGACGCGGGAGGGCTGATGTCACTCGGAGCCGCAGTGTAGCAAAGCTGGTGTAGTCAGAAACAGACTTGGACTACAACCTCGCCTGCTCACCCCGTTCGCCGGGCCGAAGCGCAGCGTCGCCGACGGCGCTGGACAGGCTGCGCCCGATGCTGCCACTGTGGCGCGCCTGGCCCCCCCGCCCCACACCCACTCGGAGACCCATGAACGACGTCATCGCCCTGTTGCGCGCCCACCGCTCGATCCGCAAATTCCGCGACGAGCCCGTTGATGACGAGACGGTGGCCACCCTGATTGCCTGCGCCCAGGCGGCGGCCACGTCGAGCAACGTGCAGGCAACCAGCGTGATCCGCGTGCGCGACCCCGACACCCGGGACGCGCTTGCAACGCTTGCCGGCGGGCAGCCCTATGTCGCCAGCAGCAGCGTGTTCCTGGTCTTCTGTGCCGACCTGTACCGGGCGCGGCTCGCCTGTGCCGTGCAGGACACCGAGATGGTGGAGGGCATGACCGAACACTTCATGATCGCCACCATCGACGTGGCGCTCGCCGCCCAGAACGCCGTGGTCGCCGCGGAGAGTCTGGGTCTCGGGATCTGTTACATCGGCGGCTTGCGCAACAACCCCGAGGAGGTGAGCACCCTGCTCGGCTTGCCGGATCAGGTCTACCCGGTGTTCGGTCTCTGCATCGGGCATCCGGATCAGGACCCGGAGGTCAAGCCGCGCTTGCCGCTGCCCGCGGTGCTGATGGAGGAACGCTACCAGGCAGACGACGACAGCCGGGCGCACATTGCCGCGTACGATGACACCCTGCGGGCCTACTACCGCAGTCGCACCGGCGGCAAGAAGGACAGCAGCTGGACCGAGGAAATGGCCGGGTTGACCGGCAAAGAGTCGCGCCCGCACATGCGGGGCTTCCTCACTGCACGGGGGTTCGCCCGCCGGTAACCGGGCGACGAGACTGCGAACGAGGTCACAGATCGCAGGGGCGCGCCGGTGCACCATAACTGAAACACTCACCGGACACCGCGACCTGACCCCCGCTCCGACCCGCCCCGCACGCACCCGCTTTTCCCTGTCCGCCATGAAGGGTTGGCACCTGTTGCACGCCCCGATGCCCGCACCGCCGACACAGACCGCCCCGACCCACTCCACTGAGCGCCGGGCCGCCTGAGCCGCGACACGCTTACGCCGCACCAGCGCGACGCTGCCCGGTTGGCATCCGACGTTCTCTGGACCACACTGTGGCCTCGTTCGAGTGGGTGGAGTCTTCGTGACAGATCAGACGCAGACCGGCGGCCAACTGGTTGTCGATGCCTTGCGCGCGCAGGGCGTCGATCGGGTGTTCTGTGTGCCGGGCGAGAGTTACCTGGCCGTGCTCGACGCACTGATAGACAGCGACATCGATGTGATCAACGCACGCCAGGAAGGGGGCGCCGCGATGATGGCCGAGGCCGACGCCAAGCTGACCGGCCGTCCGGGCGTCGCCCTCGTGACACGGGGACCGGGTGCGACCAATGCCGCCAGCGGCGTACACGTCGCGCAGCAGGACTCGACACCGCTGGTGCTGCTGGTCGGCCAGATCGCGCGCGGGCAGCGCGGACGCGACGCCTTCCAGGAAGTCGACTACGTCCAGACTTTCGGCCAGATGGCCAAGTGGGTGGCCGAAATCGACAGCGCCGAGCGCGTGCCGGAGATGCTCGCTCGGGCCTGGCACACCGCCCTGAACGGGCGTCCCGGCCCGGTCGTGCTCGCGTTGCCCGAGGACATGCTGCGCGAGCACGCCACAGCGGTTGTGCCGGGCCGCATCGAGGCGACGGCACCGGCGCCGACAGACGCGAGCATGGCGGCACTCGCCGAGCACGTCGCCCGCGCCGAACGGCCGGTGATCCTGGCCGGGGGCTCCCGCTGGACAGCGACGGCGAGCACCCGCCTCATCGCGCTCGCCACGCGGCTCGACATCCCCGTGGTGTGCACCTTCCGACGGCAGTCGCTGATCGACAACAACGACATCGCCTACGCGGGCGATCTCGGCCTCGCCCCGAACCCGGCGCTGTTGGAGCGTGTACGCAGCAGCGACCTGATCGTCATGATCGGCACGCGACTGTCCGAGATCCCGAGCCAGAGCTACACGCTGTTGGGGGTGCCGCAGCCGCGCCAGACGGTGGTCCACGTCCACCCCGGCGCCGAGGAAATCGGCCGCGTCTACACCCCGACGCTCGCGATCAACGCGGCACCCGAGCCGTTTCTGGCCGCTTGGCGTGTGTCCGACAACGCACGCGGTGACGGGTCGCGCACCCGCGACGCACACGCCGCCTACCGCGCGTGGTCCGAAACGCCGCCAGAGACACCGGGGCAGGTTCAGCTCGGCCACGTGATCACCCACCTGCGCGACGCGCTGCCGGCCGACACCGTGTACTGCAATGGCGCAGGCAACTACGCGGGGTGGTTGCACCGGTTCATGCGCTACCGGCCCGGCACGCAGCTGGCACCGACCTCCGGTTCGATGGGCTACGGCTTGCCGGCCGCCATCGCGGCGAAGCGGCGCTTTCCGGAGCGCGAGGTGGTCTGTCTCGCGGGCGACGGCTGCCTGCAGATGACCTTGCAGGAACTCGGCGCGGCGCAACAACACGGTGTGGCCATCCGCGTGTTGGTCGCCGACAACGGCGTCTATGGCACGATTCGCATGCACCAGGCACGCGACTACCCGCACCGGGTCAGCGCAACGACGCTGGTCAACCCGGATTTCGCCGCGCTCGCCCGTGCCTACGGCGCGCACGCCGAGACCGTCACGCGTGACGCCGACTTCGCGGGCGCACTGGCGCGTGCGTGCGCGAGTGATCGCCTCGCCCTGTTGCACCTCAAGACCGACGCGGAGGCCATCACCCCCACCCTCACGCTTTCGGGCCTCGAGTCCTGACAGCCGGCGCACCGCGCATCCACCGCTGCGGACTGCCGTCAGTAGGTGAGTTCGACGGTCTCCACCGGCTCCAACTCGCTCAACGCGTCGATCAGCGCGGTTTCCGGGCGCACCTGCCACGCCTGACCGAGCCGGATTGCGGCCCGTGCCTCGCCGTTCCGGTAGCGCAGCAGGATCGGCAGGCTGCCGGCGCCGTGCCGTGTGAGCAGTTCGGCGATCGGGTCGATGCCCTGGGGCGTGACCGACCCCAGCGTGACCACGACGCCCTTGGCAAACCGGGCACGCGCCGCGTCGATGTCGTAGACCTCACGTCCGCGTATGCGGAATCCGCCCGAGAAATCGTCCACCACCAACTCGCCCTCGACGACCAGCACCCGGTCGACCGCAATCACGTGGACGAAGCTGTCGTAGAGCTCGCCGCTGATGACGGCGTCGACCTTGAGGGTCGCGTCGTCGAGCGTGATCACGCAGCGCCGCCCGCGCTGGCCGCTGATCACGCGCACCGCGACGATCAGGCCGGCAACGACGGTGTCCTTGCCCTTGGCAAAGCGGCCGTCCTTGGCGGGCTCGAGCCCGACACACTGGGCCGCCATCGAGCCGCGTGACACGTGCTCGAGGTCAGTTGCATAGCAGTGGATCGGGTGGCCGCTGAGGTAAAGGCCCAACGCGTCCTTCTCGTGCGCGAGGCGCTCGAGTTCCGGCCACTCGGCACTGTCTTCGAAGGTGACGCGCGCGGTCGTGCCGCCGCTGCCGCCGAAGAGGTCGGTCATGCCGGCATCGGCATCGCGGTGCTGCTGCTCGGCCGCCTTGATCGCGGCGTCCAGGTTGCGCATCGCCGCCGCGCGCGTGCTGACAATGCCGTCGAGCGCGCCGGACTTCACCAGCGCCTCGATCACGCGTTTGTTGACGCGTGAATCCGCGCGCTCGCAGAAATCGAACAGGCTCGCGTACGGCCCGTTCTGCTCGCGCTCGGCGAGGATGCCGCTGAGCGCGGCTTCGCCGACGCCCTTGACCGCACCGAGCCCGTACCGGAGTGTTTTCGCGTCGATGGCGGTGAACGGCACGGCGGAGGCGTTGATGTCCGGCGGCAGCATCGTGAGGCCCGCGCGCACGCAATCGTCGTAGAACACCACGACCTTGTCGGTGGTCTCCATGTCCGAGGACAGCACGGCGGCCATGAATTCGGCGGGGTAGTGGCACTTGAGCCAGGCGGTCTGGTAGCTGACCAGCGCGTAGGCAGCCGAGTGCGATTTGTTGAAGCCGTAGCCGGCGAATTTCTCAACCAGCTCGAAGATCTTCTCGGCGAGGCTGGCGTCGATGCCGTTGGCGACGCTGCCGTCGACGAAGCCCGCCTTCTGCTTGGCCATCTCCTCGGGCTTTTTCTTGCCCATCGCCCGGCGCAGCAGGTCCGCGCCACCGAGCGAGTAGCCGGCCATCACCTGCGCGATCTGCATCACCTGTTCCTGGTACAGGATGATGCCGTACGTGGGTTCCAAAACGGGTTTGAGGCTGTCGAGCTGGTAGTCGGGGTGCGGGTAGGACACCGGCTCGCGCCCGTGCTTGCGGGCGATGAAGTCGTCCACCATGCCGGACTGCAGCGGCCCCGGGCGAAACAGCGCCACGAGCGCGATGATGTCTTCGAAGGAGTCGGGTTTGAGCCGCTTGATGAGTTCCTTCATGCCGCGCGACTCGAGCTGGAAGACCGCCGTCGTGTCCGCGCCCTGCAGCAGCGCGAAGGTGGGCGCGTCGTCCAGCGGGATCTGCATGATATCCAGCGGTTGTTCACGCGTGCGGTTGATGTCCTTGACCGCGTTGTCGATGATCGTGAGGTTGCGCAGGCCGAGAAAATCGAACTTGACCAGACCGACGGCCTCGGCATCGTCCTTGTCGAACTGGGTGACGAGGCTGGCGCCGTCTTCTTCGCAGTACAGCGGGCAGAAGTCGGTGAGTCCCGAAGGGGCGATGACCACCCCGCCGGCGTGCTTGCCGGCGTTGCGCGCGAGGCCCTCGAGTTGCAAGGCGAGGTCGATGAGGTTGCGCACCTCGTCGTCGGTGTCGTAGCGGCGTTTGAGGTCCTCGGACTCGGCGAGCGCCTTGGTGAGCGTCATGCCCACCTCGAACGGCACGAGTTTGGCGACACCGTCGACCAGACCGTACGGGTGGCCCAACACGCGACCGCAATCGCGCACCACGGCCTTGGCCGCCATGGTGCCGTAGGTGATGATCTGCGAGACCTTCTCGGCGCCGTAGGTGTCGGTCACGTACTGAATCACGCGGTCGCGGCCAGCCATGCAGAAATCGACATCGAAGTCGGGCATCGAAACGCGTTCGGGGTTGAGGAAACGCTCGAAAAGCAGGTCGTACGGCAAGGGGTCGATGTCGGTGATCTTGAGCGCCCACGCAACCAGCGAGCCGGCGCCCGACCCGCGCCCCGGGCCCACCGGGATGCCGTTGTTCTTCGACCACTCGATGAAATCCGCGACGATCAGAAAGTAGCCCGGGAAGCCCATGCTGTTGATCACGTCGAGCTCGACCCGCAGGCGCGCGTCGTACGGCGCGCGCTGCGTGGCGCGCTCCGACGCCGAGGGGTACAACACCGCGAGCCGCTGTTCGAGGCCCCGCTCCGCCAGCGCACAGATGTGATCGGCTTCGGTCTGGCCGGCGGGCACCGGGAAATCCGGCAGCACCGGCGCGCCGAGGGTCAGGCGTGTATTGCACCGCATCGCGATCTCGACGCTGTTTTCACACGCCGCCGGCATGTCGGCGAACAGCTCGAGCATCTCGGACGCCGAGCGCAGGTACTGCTGCTCGGTGTAGTTGCGCGGTCGTGCCGGGTCGATCAGCACCCGCCCCTGGTTGATGCAGACACGCGCCTCGTGCGCGTCGAACTCGCTGGCGCTCAGGAAGCGGACGTCGTTGGTCGCGACCACGGGCGTGTCGGTCGCAGACGCAAGCCGGCAGGCCGCGTCGAGGTAGACCGTCTCGTCACGCGCGCCGATACGCTGCAGCTCGATGTAGAAGCGGTCGCCGAAGAGGGCCTGCCAGGCGCCGAGACGCTCGGCAGCGTCGTCCTCACGGGCATCGATCAGCGCACGGCCGACGTCACCGTGGCGTGCCGCAGAGAGGGCGATCAGGCCCTGGGTGCTCGCGCGTGTCAGCCAGTCGCGTTGCACCCGGGCGACACCGCCGAGTTGGCCCTCGGTGTAACTGCGGCTGACGAGCTCGCAAAGGTTCTTGTAGCCGTCGTCGCCCTGGGAAAGCAGCACCAGTTTGTGCGGGTCGGCGTCGCCCGCGTGCTCGGCCACCCACGCGTCCACGGCGAGGATCGGTTTGATGCCCGCACCCAGCGCTGCGCGGTAGAACTTCACCGCCCCCATGAGGTTGCATTGGTCGGTCAACGCCACCGCCGGCATGCTCTCGGCCACGGCCTTGGCGAGCGGCTTGATCCGCACCACGCTGTCGACGAGCGAGTACTCGGAATGTACGTGCAAGTGGACGAAGGCAGCGTTCATGCGCGCGCGGGGTTTCAGGCGTCAGGGGATGTCAGTATACCGCCCTCGCCGCCGCCTCAGCCCGCTGCACGGGCGCAAAGCTGCGCCGGTGCGCTGGACACGGACCGAGCCGCATGAGCACGTCGCGGTGGTGGGCGGTCGGGTAACCTTTGTGGGCGGCAAAGCCGTAGTCCGGGTAGCGCAGGTCAAGCTCACGCATCTGGCGGTCGCGCGCCACCTTGGCGAGGATCGACGCCGCCGCGATTGCCGGCACCGAGCCATCACCGCCGACCACGGCACGGCTCGGCACGGCCAGCGCGGGGCAGCGGTTGCCGTCGACCAGCACCGCCTCGGCGGCCGGCTGCAGCCCGGACACCGCACGCTGCATCGCGAGCATCGACGCGTGCAGGATGTTGAGTTGGTCGATTTCCGCGACGCTGGCTTCGGCGATGTGCCACGCCAACGCGCGCTCGCAGACCTGATCGAAAAGCGCGTCTCGCCGCTTGGCCGACAGCGTCTTCGAGTCCGCCAGGCCGGCGATCGGCCGCTCCGGGTCGAGGATCACCGCGGCGGCAACCACGGCGCCCGCGAGCGGTCCCCGACCGGCCTCATCGGTGCCAGCGACGCGCCCGTCCTCTGCGCCTGTCATGCAATTGACTCCTCTGCCCCGTCTCGCCGAACTCGGCATACTGCCACCGATTCCGCGTTGCGGCACCCGGGTGGCCTCCTGGGCGCCTGCGAGTTCGCTGCCTATCGCTTCGCGACGATGCCAATGGGATGGACTCCTCCCCACCCTTTCGACTGACGGTGTCTGGGCACCACAATGGTGTTTACACGTAACCCATTGAAACGAAACGATGAGGAGGAAGTCCGTTATGCACATTACCCACGTTGGGGTCGATATTGCAAAGTCCGTCTTTCAAGT
>JBCCUP010000077.1 GCA_039196715.1 Pseudomonadota bacterium | reverse complement strand
GGCGTGCCTGTGAGCGAGCGCACCTGCCTGGGTTTGGGGTTGGGCAGCGGTTTGGGCGCCGCGCCGCCGTGCTCGGCCTAGACCCCGAAGCGGCCGTAGTAGCGCGGGTCGCCGAGGACGAACACCAGGTCGACGCCGGCGTCGGCCAGGGTGCCGAGGCCGTGCTCGACCAGCGCACTGCCGATACCGGTCATGTGGCGCTCCGGCGCGACGGCAAGCGGGCAGAGGATGGCGGCGCGCCGTGTGGGGTGTGGCTCGACACGAACGGCCGTGAACAGCACGTGGCCGAGCACCGCGCCCGCGTCGGTGGCTACCCACGCGTGCACCGGTGCCGCGCTCGGGTCGGCTGACAAGCGCGCGACCAGATCGGCGATGACCGGGCCTTCCGCGTCACCGAAGGCCGTGCGGTGCAGTGCCTGAATGGCGCCGATGTCGTGTGTCGTGGCGGCTCGGATTGAGTGCATGGGGATCTCGCGTCGCGCGTTGCTGCGGCATGTTGGCACACGCTGGGTTCGGATCCCACGTGCACGAGCGTGTGCAAGTCCGGGACGAAGCAGTGTCCTCCGCCGACATTCGCTGTGCTTGGCGTCGATGCAGACACACGGTGTGCGCCCGTCCTGTCTGATCAAAACGGACCATGTTTGCTTAGATCGGTTGGATTTTTCGCAGAGACGACCGCTGATACTCTGTATCCACCGGCCGTGAAGGACACCGCAATGGGCAACAGCGATCACACGACAGCCGCACCTGCTGTCGGCGAGGCCAACCGCTACCCGTTTTCGTTTCAGGGTGTCGGACTCGAGTACTTCAAGATTGCGTCGGTCAATCTGGCTCTGACGCTCCTGACTCTGGGCCTGTATTCGCCCTGGGCGAAAGTGCGAACACGCCAGTACTTCTACGGCAACACCCTGCTGGACTCGGCGGCGTTTCGCTACACGGCCAACCCGGTCAACATCCTCAAGGGGCGGCTGATCGCGGTGTGTGCCCTGGTGGTGTACTTCGCCGCCCAGCAGTTCTTTCCGCTCACGGTGGCGCCGCTCGCGTTCCTGCTGGCGCTGATCGCCCCCTGGGCCATCATGCGCTCACACGCCTTCAACTACGCGAACACCGAGTACCGCGGCTTGCGTTTTCACCTGGTCTCGGACCTCGGGCTTGCGTACCGTGTGTACGGCCCCCCATCCTTCCTGATTGCCGCGTTGGTGTCGCTCGGTGCGGTGGTGCAGCCCGGCGCCGATTTGGAGCCGAGCGCCTTGAACATCGCGCTCAGTGCGTTCGGGCCACTCGTGTATTTGGTGCTCTACCCCCTCTTCGTGACACGCGGCACGCAGTACGCGGTGGGGCAGGCGCGCTACGGCGATGCGGTGTTTTCCCTTGCGACGACGACACGGCGGTTCTACGGGTACTACCTGGTGAACGGGCTGCTGTACCTGGTCGCCACGGTTGTGGTGTTCGGTGGTTTCTTTGCGATCACCTACTTCACCGGCCAGGAGGCCCGATCGGGTGCAGCGACCACCTTTCGCACGCCGCTCAACTCGCTGGCCGGTGTGGGCATGGCCGGCCTCGGCATTGCCATGGCCGCGTTCGTCATGGCGTCCTTCAAGGCCCGCGGGTTCAACCTTGTGTACAACCACGTGCGCGTGAACCCCGACGTGCAGCTCACTGCGGGCGCCGAGGTGTTGGTCCTCGCCCGCATCTACCTCGTCAACTACCTCGCGATCGTCCTGACTCTGGGGTTGGCCTACCCCTGGGCACGCGTTCGCACGGCACGCTACCTGGCCGGCGTCCTGACCCTGGTCAGCGTGACGTCCCTGGACGGCTACGTGGCCCAGGCCGAGCGTGACAGCAGTGCCACGGGCGAGGAGCTCGGCGAGGTGTTCGATCTCGGCATTGGCCTGTGATCGAAGTCCGCGGCTGGTTGCAGCAGGCGGGACGCTCCAAACGTGCGGCGGCCCTGCTGACGGTCGACCCCAGAGGCGTTGTCGTGGTCGACAACGTGGTCGTCGGTGCGGCGTCGGGCTTGTCGTACAGCAGCCGCATCGGCAACACCCGGCGCTTCCTCGAACTGCCTGACGGGTCGAGTTTTGAAACCGAAGACAACGACGCGATTGACGCCATAGAGCGGCGTTTCTGTGCGTCGCGCTCGCCGTTGCATGCGCTTGAATCGCATTGGCGGTTCGCGGCCTCGGCCGTGGTGGCGCTGGTGGCTATCGGTTGGCTGTTCTTTGCGTACGGTTTGCCTGCCATCAGCGAACGCGTGGCACACGCGCTGCCCGTCAGCGTGGTCGAACGCCTGGGCAGTGGGATTGCGGACGCGTTCGAGTCCGAGTTCGACCCCTCCGCGCTACCCGAGCGCAAACAGGTGGCCGTGCAGGCGCTGTTTTCGTCCCTGACGCCCGCAGACAGCGAGTTCAGCTACCGGCTGCGGATCGTCAAAAGCGATCACTTTGGCAGCAATGCCTTTGCCTTGCCCGACGGCACGATCTTCGTGACGGATGACCTGATCGGGCTCGCCGACTCGCTCGACCACGTCGCTGCGGTGTTGCACCACGAGATTGCCCATGTGGAGCGGCGTCACGGTTTGCAGGCCATCCTGCGGGCCAGTGCGCTGACCACCCTGGTCTACAGCCTGACCGGCGACGCGTCGGGGCTCGGCGCGCTGGTGCTCGCGGCCCCTGCGATCCTGCTGCAAACGCAGTACTCGCGTGGCTTCGAGACCGAGGCCGACCTCTACGCCGTTCGGGCGTTGCACCGGGGCAACCGCGACCCGCGCGCGATGGTGCGCATGTTGGACCGCTTGCAGGGCGACACCGACCTCGGTGCCTTCGGCTACCTCTCAACCCACCCGGTCGGTGAGGCGCGGCTCGACCCCTTGCGGGACGAGATTCAGCGTCTCGGCGCCTCGCACTGACGGTCGAAGGGCGCAGAGCGCTGCGCGCCCGTCCGCGTTCACAGTCGACTGAACAATCCGTCGAACGCGGCCTGCGCCGCCTCTGGGTGAACAACTGCGCGCGCGCGCTCGGCGTTCACGGACGCATCACCCACCACGATCAGCCCCACCATCGCTTTCTCGTAGTGGGGCGTGCACTTGTAGCCATAGACACCCTGGTGAGTCAGCGTGAGGTCAAATGTGGCGTCCAGCGCACTGTTCCAGGGTGACACACCGTCGGGCAGCATGCCTCCGATCGACTCGGTGTTGTGGTGGCCGGAGATATTGATGAAGCGAATGACATCGCCCACCTGTGCCCGAATGAACGCCGGATCGAAAAACTTATGTGCGCCCTCGGTCCACATGCCGACCGTGTGGAGTCGGTCGGATGCACGGGTCGGGCTGGCGTAGAGGGCGGTCAAGGTCAGTGTGCTCAGCGTCAACATGGTGCGTCGGTTCATGGCGTCAGATGTGATGGTGTGGCAAAAACAGAGTGTCGCACGGAGGAGCGTCGCCGTTGGCCAATGCACATCGATATGTGCCTTCGTCGGCGTTTGAGTGACGCCCCGAACGCACAGGGTCCCAGGCCGCCCTGGCGAAGGTTGGGCAAGCTGCAGGGGTGCTGTATCGTTCGCTGATCCCGTGTTGACCCAGAGGAAACCACCGTGAAGGCACTTGTCTACACCGGCGTGAAGACGCTCGAGTACCAGACCGTCGACGACCCGGTCGTCGACGACGGCTGCGCCCTGGTGGAGGTCGAAGCCGTGGGTATCTGCGGGTCGGACATGCACGCCTGGGCGGGACACGACGCCCGTCGGCCCGCACCGCTGATTCTCGGCCATGAAGCCGCCGGCACGGTGCGTGGCGGTGCACTTGATGGCCAGCGTGTCACCGTCAACCCCCTGGTGACCTGCGGTCAGTGTGAATGGTCTCTGCGCGGCCAGGACAACCTCTGCGAAGCACGCCAGATCATCTCCATGCCACCGCGTGAGGGGGCCTTTGCTGAGCAGGTCGCGATGCCCATCGGCAACCTGGTTGTCGTGCCGGACCATGTCTCGAGTGAACGTGCTGCGCTGGCCGAGCCCATCGCCTGCGGCTGGCACGCGGTCGACCGGGCCATCGGCGCGCTGCAGCAGGACCACACCCAAACACGGGCACTGGTGCTCGGCGGCGGTGCCATCGGTTTGGGCGCCGCCTTGTGTTTGCGCGCGCGGGGTGTGCCGGAGGTGGTTGTCGCAGAGACCAACCCGCTCAGGCACCCCGCTGTCGCGTCGGCTGGCTTCACGGTGGTGGACCCGCGGGAAGAAAACCTCGACAACGGCTTTCAACTGATCATTGACGGCGTTGGTTACGCTGCGACGCGCGCGACGGCCACGGCAGCCGCGCGTCCCGGTGGCGTGATCGCCCACATCGGTCTCGGGGAAGCGACGGACGGGCTCGACATCAGGCGGATGACCCTGCACGAGATCACCTTCATCGGCACGTACACCTACACGATGGCCGATTTTCGGGCCACCTGTGCCGCGCTCTTTGCCGGCGAGCTAGGCAAGCTGGATTGGACCGAGCAGCGTGCATTGGCCGACGGCGGCCAGGCCTGTGATGACATCGCCGCAGGTGTGGTCGCTGCGCCGAAAATCGTTCTGCGTCCCTGATGGACGAGCCGCGGCGCCCGATTGAGCGACTGTTGGGCCTCATGGCCGCGTTGCGCGACCCGGAGACCGGTTGTCCATGGGACATCGCGCAGAGCTTCGCGACCATCGCCCCGTTCACGCTGGAAGAAGCCTACGAGGTACTCGACGCGATCGAGCGCGACAGCATGGCGGACCTCCAGGACGAGCTTGGCGACCTGCTGCTGCAGGTGGTCTTCCACGCGCGCATGGCCGAGGAGGCTGGGCACTTTGCGTTCGATGACGTCGTCACCACCATCAGCGACAAGCTCGAGCGTCGCCACCCGCACATCTTCGGCTCGGTGCAGGCCGACACCGCCGACGACGTCCACCGGAACTGGGAGGCGATCAAGGCAGCCGAGCGCGCCGACAAGGCTGAGGGCGATGCGTCAGTGCTCGCTGGCGTTGCGAAGGCGCTGCCTGCGTTGCAGCGGGCGGTCAAGTTGCAAAAGCGCGCTGCGCGGGTCGGTTTCGACTGGGACACGCTCGCCCCGGTGTTGGCCAAGGTACGCGAAGAGCTCGACGAACTCGATGCCGAGATCGCCGCCGGTGCGCCGACGGACCGGGTCCGGGCCGAGCTCGGCGACCTGCTGTTCGCCACCGCCAACCTCGCCAGACACCTCAAGTGTGACCCCGAGCAGGCGGCGCGAGACACCTGCCAGAAGTTCGAGCGCCGTTTTCGCGCGGTTGAAGCGCAGGCGGCGGCGAGCGGTCGGCCGATGGAAGCGCACAGTCTGGCGGAGCTGGATGCCTATTGGAACGTTGCAAAGCACGCCGAGGTGCCGTGACAGCAGGTGCCCTCGACACGGGCGCATCACGCGGCGTTGTCGGGGGGCGCCATTCCGCTCACTGTCGGTGATACCCGGCTTCGGTTGCATCGCCCGTGCTCGGTTAACCGCGTACACTGTCACCCTGGGTGGTCGATTCAGCGGAGCACTGAAATGCAAGCATGGTCTGACGTTGCGGCGCGTTTGGTCGACGTCGCTGCCGGGCGTGCACCGGCCGACACCCTCATTCGCAACGGTCGGTGGGTCAATGTCCACTCGGGCGAAATCCTCGCACACACCGACTTCGCGATCGCGGCCGGGCGCTTTGCCGCGATCGGGCCGTCACTCGACCACACCGTGGGCGATCAGACCCGGCTGATCGAAGCCGAGGGACGGTACGTTGTCCCCGGGCTCTGCGACGCGCACATGCACGTCGAGAGCGGCATGGTTACCGTCACCGAGTTCGCCCGCGCCGTGATCCCCCACGGCACGACCAGCATGTTCATCGACCCGCACGAAATCGGCAACGTGCTCGGGCTGGACGGCGTGCGGCTGATGCACGATGAAGCCATGGGGCTGCCGATCAACGTGTTCGTGCAGATGCCGAGTTGTGTGCCGTCGGCGCCCGGGTTGGAGCAGGCCGGTGCGTCGATCGGCGTGGCCGAGGTGGCCGAGGCGATGCACTGGCCGAACATCATCGGGCTCGGGGAAATGATGAATTTCCCCGGTGTGGCCGCGGCGGATCCGACCCTACTCGGTGAGATTGCAGCGACCCAACAGGCCGGCAAGACGGTGGGCGGTCACTACGCCTCGCCTGACGTCGGGCGGGCGTTTCAGGCCTACGCCGCCGGTGGGCCGGCCGACGACCACGAGGGCACCCGCGCCGAGGACGCCATCGCGCGCGTGCGCCAGGGCATGCGTGCGATGCTGCGACTCGGCTCGGCTTGGTACGACGTCGCGGAGCAGATCAAGGCCGTGACGGAATCCGGCCTCGACCCTCGGCATTTCGTGCTGTGTACCGACGACAGCCACAGTGGCACGCTGGTCAACGACGGCCACATGAACCGCGTGGTGCGGCACGCCATCGCGCAGGGCCTCAAGCCGATCACCGCCATCCAGATGGCCACACTCAACACCGCACAGCACTTCGGCCTGGAACGCGAACTCGGGTCGATCACACCCGGGCGGCGGGCCGACGCGATCCTCACCTCGGACCTGCCGACCCTGCCGATCGAACAGGTCATCGCGCGCGGGGACACGGTCGCCGAGCGGGGCGGGATCACCGTGACTCTGCCCACCTTCACCTACCCCGCGAGCGCGCGCGACACCGTGCGCACCGGCCGACCCGTGTCGGCGTCGGACTTCGATCTCGCGGCGCCCGCCGGGGCCGAGACGGTCCGCGCCCGGGTCATCGGCGTCATCGAGAACCAGGCGCCGACCCGGGCCCTGGAGGCCGAGGTGCCGGTGACGGACGGTGTCGTGTCTGCCGACCGCACACAGGACATCTGCCACATCGCGCTGGTCGAGCGTCACCGCGGCACCGGTGCGGTGCAGAACGCGCTGGTCTCGGGCTTTGGCTACGACACCGACTGCGCCGTTGCCTCCACCGTCGCGCACGACTGCCACCACCTGCTGGTGGTGGGCACCAACAAGTCAGATATGGCGCTCGCCGCCAACCGCCTGAGCGAGGTTGGCGGTGGCGTGGTGGTGTTTGCCGGTGGCGAGCAGCGCGCCCTGGTCGAGTTGCCGATTGCGGGTCTGATGTCCGACGAGCGTTCCGACATCGTGGCTGACAAGGCACAACAGCTGGTGCAGGCCATGGTCGCCTGCGGCTGCACGCTGAACAACGCCTACATGCAGCACAGCCTGCTTGCGCTGGTGGTGATTCCGGAGTTGCGCTTGTCCGATCAGGGTCTCGTTGACGTCCGGCAGTTTGCCGCTGTGGACGTTGTGGTGGCACCGTGAGCGGCATCACCGACCTCGACACACTGATTGCAACCCTGACGCCGGAGCTGCTGCCGGGTGAGTTCGTGTTCGTGACGATCGACGGCGAGTACGGCGACGGCGCTGCGTTGCGGCCGATTGCCGCCTGCCGCGAGGACGAGGGGCTGTCGTTGATCGTGCCCAAGGCGTCCGCGGTGTCGGCGGATCTGGTCTTTGACGGCGTCTTCCGCATGATCAGTCTGCGCGTGCACTCGAGCCTCGACGCGGTCGGCCTGACCGCTGCCATCGCAACCCGGTTGGGCGAGTCCGGCATACCCGCGAACGTGGTGGCGGCGCGCTACCACGACCACGTCTTCGTCCCCGCGGACCGGGCCGACGAGGCGCTCGGCTGCCTGACCACCTTGACCTGAACGGTCCATGCGCGGCAGGGAACACCCGCGCTACCGTACGCAACCCGATTGAGAAGGCGCTCCATGAACCTCGGTGAATACGTCATTGCGACCCTCGAAGCGTGGCAGGTCGACACGGTGTTCGGCATCCCCGGCGTGCACAACGCCGAGCTCTACCGCGGCTTGGCCGGCCGTGCGATTCGCCACGTCACCCCGCGACACGAGCAGGCTGCCGGTTTCATGGCCGACGGGTACGCACGCACGCGCGGGAAGCCCGGCGTGTGTTTCGTGATCACCGGGCCGGGCCTGTCGAACATTGCGACGGCAATGCTGCAGGCGCGCGCGGCGTCGGTGCCGATGTTGGTGATCTCGAGCACCCTGCCGCGTCGGGGCCTGGCGATGCGCCGCGGCCAGTTGCACGAGATGCCCGACCAACACGGCTTCGGCCGTGAGCTCGCGGTGTTCAGCCACACCGTCTCGGACGTGTCGCAGGTGCCCGAGGTGCTGCAGCGCGCCTGGAGCGTGTTCGAGAGCGCCCGGCCCGGCCCGGTGCACATCGACATCCCGATCGACTTGATGCGCGCTGACGTGGATGCCCTGCCACCGGTCATGGCGCGGCTGCCTCAGACGCCGCCGGTGGTCGACGAGCAGAGCCTCTCCAACGCGCTGGACGCGGTGGTCTCGGCGACCCAGCCGGTGGTGGTGCTCGGCGGCGGCGGCCGTGACGGCGCGGCATCGGCGTTGTCGCTGGCGGAAAAGCTGCAGTGCCCGCTGGTGACCACGCTGGCGGCGTCGGACAGGGTGCCTGCGCGGCACCCGCTGGTGGTGAACGCCTCGCCGAGTTGTGCGGCGGTGCGCGGGTTGATCGCGGCCGCCGACGTCACCCTGGTGGCCGGCAGCGAGCTGGGACCGACCGACTTCGACATGTACGACACCGGAGTCGCCCACGACTTCGGCCGGCTGGTGCGCATCGACGTCGACCCGATGCAGTTGCACACCAACTACGTTGCCCACGTCGCCTGTTGCGGTGACGCGGCGGATGCGCTGCGGCGGCTCGACGACGCGCTGCCGGCCGCGAGCATGGCACCGGCGGTGTACCAGCGTGTCGAGGCGGTGCGGGCGGCGGCGCTGGCCGAACAGTCTGACGCCTACCGGGAGATGATCAGGCTGTTCGACACGCTGCGCGACGCGGTGCCCGAGTTGATCGTGGTGGGTGACTCGGCACAGCCGGTCTATGCGTGCAGCACGGCGTTCGCGCCGGGCAACGCCGGTATGCGCTTTCAGTCGTCGGGGGGGTACGGCACACTCGGCTACGCCTTACCGGCGGCAATTGGCGCCAAGCTTGGCAATACAGAGGCGCCGGTGCTCGCGCTGACCGGTGACGGCGGCTTGCAGTTCTGCCTCGGCGAACTCGGCACCCTGGCCGACAACGGCGTGCCGGTGGTTGTCGTGGTCTGGAACAACAACGGCTTTGGTGAGATCGAATCCTACATGACGTCGATTGGCGTCGAGGCGAGCAGTTGCGCGGTCAGTGCCCCCGACTTCGCGGCGGTGGCGTCGGCCTACGGGCTGCACGCGGTGTCACTCGACGGCACCGACGGTCTTGTCGATGCCATCGACACAGCGGTGCGTTCAGGCACCGGTGTGCTGATCGATGTCAGGGGGGTGCACTGATGCCGGCCTATGCCAAGCGTACCGCGGCGATTGCCGGGGAAGGGGCTGCGGCCTGGGACATCCTGACCGCGTCCCGCCAGGCCAAGGCCGCGGGTGAAGACGTGATCATCATGAGCGTCGGCGACCCCGATTTCGACACCCCGGTCGCCATTGTCGACGCCGCTGTCGCCGCGCTGCGGGCCGGTGACACCCACTACACCTCGGTAGTCGGCCGCCCCGAGTTGCGCCGTGCCATCGCGGCGCAGTTCGAGAGCCTGGGCGGGCCGGCGACCCGGGCCGAGCAGGTGGCGGTGTTTGCCGGCACGCAGAACGCGTTGTTTGCCGCAGCCCAGGTGTTGCTCGACCCGGGCAGCCACGCGATCTCGATCGATCCGCAGTACGTGACGTACGACGCGGCGATCGGCGTGACCGGCGCCGAGCTGACGCGCGTGCCGCCAAAGGACGGCATCGCGCTGCGCCCGGACGTCGACGCCGTGGCCGCCAGTGTCCGGCCGGACACCCGCGCGCTGTTTTTTGCCAACCCCTGCAACCCCACCGGCATCGTCTACACCCGCGACGAGCTCGAGGGGCTCGCCGACATTGCGCGCGCGCACGACCTCTGGGTGGTGTCCGACGAGGTCTATGGCACCCTGACCTTTGAGCAACCCCACATCCCCACCGCGAGCCTCGCGGGCATGGCGGAGCGCACCATCACGCTGAGCAGCGTCTCGAAGAGCCACGCGATGACGGGTTGGCGTCTCGGTTGGATGATCGGCCCCGACAGCATCGCCGAGCACGCCGCCAACCTGGCGTTGTGCATGTTGTACGGTGCGCCCGGCTTCACGCAGGCGGCCGCGACCGAGGCCCTGACCGGCAGCCGCGATGCACCTGACGCGATGCGTGAGCTCTACCGTCGTCGGCGCGACCTCGCAACCGCCACCCTCCAGCGCGCGCCGGCGTTGCGTGTGTTGCCCGCCGAAGCCGGCATGTTTCTGGTAGTCGATGTCAGCGGCACCGGCATGAACGGCCACGATTTCAGCTGGGCGCTCTACCGTGAGACCGGTGTCTCCGTACTCGGTGGGGCGGCGTTCAGCGACACCATCGGGCACTGCGTGCGGCTGTCGTTCACGGTCTCCGACGACGAGATCGTCGAGGGCTGCGAGCGCGTGGTGCGGTTCTGTGGCGGGCTTGCCAGCTAAGGCGTGTGTTGGTGCCCGAGGATGGCGGCTCTCAGTTGCGCAAAGACCGTGTCAGGTCGCAGGTGTGCAATCGTATCGCGCACGGCTTGAGGCGTGTATCGATCGAGCTCTGCCAATGTGTTGCTCAACGCGACCGCAAGTGCGTCGACGTCCTCGCTCTCGAAGAGGGCGCCGTTTTGCGTGTTGCGCACCAGCTCTCGCGTTCCACCTGGACAATTTGAGGCCACGACCGGGGTGCCGCATGCCAACGCCTCTATCACCGTGTTGGGCAGCCCCTCCACGCGTGAGGGTTGCAGAAAAACGTCTGCGTGGAGGTAGTAGGGTGAGGTATTCAGCGTGCGGCCCTTGAAATGCACACGGTCGAGGATGCCCAAAGAGGCGGCCTGCGACTGTAACGCATCGCGCTCTGGGCCGTCACCCAGCATTGTTAACTGGACATTGAGTCCGTCGTCCATCACTCGCTTCAGTGCGTCCAGCAGCACGTCGTAGCCCTTTCGACGTGTGAGGCTGCCGCACGTCAACAGTTGGAAGCCACCGTCTTGCTTGAACGGAGAGGATACCTCGGTCGGACTCGCTGCGAGCAGCTTGCGCTGAGCGGGGTTGTAAATTTGAACAATATTTGGCAAGCGCCGACCCATGAGTTTGTCAAAGTCCTGGACCATTTGCGTCGATTGGCAAATCAGTGTGTCAGCTCGAGGGTAAAGCCACTTGTAGAGTGGCGTGTACGTGTGACTTGTGTTCTGAAATCGCATGTCTGTTATGGGGTTTGCGGCCTCGCGCAACACAATTCGAGGCTTCGATCTGAGGAATGGGCGCAGTGCGACTGACATGAAGTTCAACCGTGCGTGAGTCGAAAAGATCGCATCAGGTCGCAGGTGTCGAAGCGCAGACACCAACGCCAGTGGCGCCTTTCTGGCGCGCGCAACAGCCAAGCTGTGCACGGTGACTGCGTCGGAGATCTCGCCAGACAAAACGCCTGTGTCTTGCAACAACAAGATGTGTGAGTCGACCTCGTTTTGGCTGAGGTTGTTGCCGATACGTATGACCATGCGCTCTGCACCACCGAGCGACGTGGACGGCAGCAAGAGGGCGACGCGTTGTTGAGGCATATTCCAGGCTGCTGCGTCTGCAGCAGGGTGCGAACGGGTGAGGCCGCAGTCTACACGGCTCGCTGCATCAAGCGTGGGCGAGGTAAGCGCCAACGGGGGTTACGGCATCGCCACGTTGGCTGGTTGTGCCTAGGACGCCTTGAGTATCGGGGTGCCTGCTGCAGCGTCTGTTGTCTCACCCAGTATCGTGCGGCGAAACTCGGCGAACACGGACGCGGGTTGGAGGTGGGACACACTGTTACGCAGCACCTCCGGTGGGAAGCGGTGAAGCGACGCCACCGTATCAGCAAGTGCCTGGGCCAGAGACAGCGGGTCCTCAGTGGCGAATAACACACCGTTCTCGCCATCTCGCACAAGTTCCCGAATACCACCAGGGCAATCAGAGGCCACCACAACGGTCCCACACGTCAGTGCTTCCACCACCGTGTTGGGAAACCCTTCACTGCGTGACGGTTGAATGAACAGATCCGCGTGGAGATACCATGGCATGTTGTCGAGGGTTTGCCCCTTGAAATGCACGTGGTCTTGGAGGTCCAAGCGCGCCACCTGCGATTCCAGCGCAGATCGCTCTGGGCCGTCACCCAACAGAGTGAGCTGGAAGTCGAAGCCGCGCGATCTGAAGGACTCGAGTGCGTCGAGCAACACGTCGTAGCCCTTTCTGTGAGTCAGACTCCCACAGGTCAGAAGTTGGATCACTGCGTCACGTGAGTAAGGTGTCGCAAGGTCGCACTTTTGTGCGTCGACCATGGGAGCGGGCGAGGGATTGTAGATTTGGACGACACTGTCCAAGTCGCGGCCCAACAAAGCCCGAAAGTCACTCACCATGCCATGTGACTGGCAAATCAGGGCATCGGCTTTGGGATACAGCAATTTGTACAGCGGTGTGTAGACACGCTCGGTGTTCTGAACCGCCATATCCTCGAACGGGGTCGATGGCTCGCGAATCACGACGCGCGTTTGGCCTTTCAAGAAGGGCTTGATCGTCAGAGAGATGAAGTTCAAGCGCGTGTGGGAGGAAAACACGGTATCTGGAGCGAGCTTCCGCAAAATTTTCAACAAGGCGACGGGGACATGCCGAGCTCGAGCGACGTCGACGGCGTGCACTGTGACACCAGGCTCAATGGTGCTTGTCAGCACGCCTGTGTCGTTGAGCAACAGAATGTGTGTGTCGACGCCGTGCGTGTGAAGATCATTTGCGATGCGAATTATCATTCGCTCTGCACCCCCGAGTGATGTGGAGGGCAACAGCAGGGCAACACGAGGACTTTTCATTCTGGAATCTCGTTTGTATGCAAACTTAAAAGGCGTTTCTTCGGTGTATCGCTCTCTTCACTGGTATCGCCCGCAGTGCGTAATGGTGTAGCCAACGTGTGGATTGCGCCGATATGAACCGGTCATACGCCGCGTGATTCGGGGTTGTGACGGCCGCGGATTCCCCCTCTCTTTGCCCGCTTTAAGAGTTCGAAAGACAATGCAACCGGTTGCAAAAAGTGCTTGCAACGGGTGCGAGCCCCTCGCATAATCGCAGGCAAATCGTGTAGTTCTGTGCAGATTTGCGCTCAAAGAGGCGATTTGGTGCGACCCTTCTTGATCAACCACATGACTGTCCCGACGCTGTCGTTCCGCGCGCTGGTTGCGCTGGCGGCCGAGCTCGGGTGCGAGGGCGTGGAGGTGCGCAACGACCTCGGCGCGCCGCTCTTCGACGGTCTGGATGCGTCGGCTGCCGGGCAGATCGCGTCCGACGCCGGGGTCGACATCGTCACCGTGGCCGAGGTCTCGGCCTTCAACGACGGGTCTGATCGGGCCTTTGAGTCACTCTGCACGCTGGCCGAGCAGGCCGCCGCCGCCGGCGCGCGCGGCGTTGCGCTGATCCCCCGAAACGACGGTGTCGGCTGTGAGGACGGCGAGCGCCAGCGCGCGCTGTCTGCGGCACTGGCGCGGTTTGCACCGGTGCTGGCGCGTCACGACGTATTCGGGTTTGTCGAACCGCTCGGCTTCGTTCAGTCGTCGCTTCGTTACAAGCGCGAGGCGGTCGAGGCCATCGAGGCGCTCGGCTTGGGCGCGCGGTACAAGCTGGTCCACGATACCTTCCACCACCACCTCGCGTCCGAGCCGGCGGTGTTCGCCGAGCACACCGCGGTGGTGCACGTCTCGGGGGTGGCCGAGCCCGGGCTGGCACGCGCCGACATGAGCGACGCGCACCGCGTGCTGGTCGACGCCGACGACGTGCTCGGCAACCGCGAGCAGCTCGCCCAACTCGATGCGGCCGGCTTTGCCGGCCCGGTGTCGGTGGAGGCCTTTGCGCCCACCGTGCACGCCCTGACAGCGCCGGCGACGGCGCTCACGAACAGCTTTCACTGCATGCGCAAGGGTGTCGCGGCCTCGGCCGCGTAACCGAGCGGGTGAGATAAAACGCCCTGCGGGGCACGAATTCCGGTTTAGGCAATTGTGTGCCGGACACAACCATTTGGAGAGTACAGATGAAAAAATCGCTTATTGCCGCCGGTGTTGCGGCGCTGCTGACCGCGCCCTTGTCCAGTGCGCTGATGGCCACAACGCTCGGCGTGTCCGTCGCACGTTTTGACGACAACGGCCTGACCATCATGCGCAACGGCATGACCTCGCACGTCGAGACCCTCGACGGTGTCGACCTGGTCATGGAAGACGCGCAGGACGACGTGGCCCGCCAGCTCGACCAGATCAACAACTTCATCGCTTCCGGCGTCGACGCCATCATCGTCAACGCGGTCGACACCAACGCGACCGAGGCGATGAGCCAGGCAGCGGCGTCTGCCGGTGTGCCGCTGGTCTACGTGAACCGCCAGCCGATCAACATGGACACGCTGCCCGAGGGCCAGGCCTTCGTGGCGTCCAACGAGATCGAGTCCGGCACGCTCGCGGCCTTCCGCATGTGTCAGGACCTGCGCGCTCAGGGCAAGTCGGGCGGCGCCAAGGCGTACATGCTGATGGGGCAGCTGTCCAACCAGGCGGCGGTGCAGCGCTCCAAGGACTTCCACGACGTGATCGGCATGGACATGTGCAACTTCATCACGCTGATCGACGAGCAGACCGCCAACTGGTCACGTGACGAAGCGCAGGACCTCATGACCAACTGGATCTCCTCCGGCGAGGAGTTCGACGCGGTCTTCGGCAACAACGATGAAATGGCGATTGGCGCCATCCAGGCGATGAAGGCCGCGGGCATCTCCATGGACGACGTGGTCGTCGGTGGCGTTGACGCGACACCCGACGCACTGGTTGCCATGCAGGCCGGTGAGATGGACGTGACCGTGTTCCAGGACCTCGCCGGTCAGGGCGCGGGTTCGATCGACACCGCGATCAAGCTGGCCAACGGCGATGCGGTCGACAAGACGGTCTTCATCCCGTTCAAGCTGGTTACCCCCGAGAACGTGGCTGACTTCCTGTGAGCTGAAGACCCTCTCGGGACCGTGGGCGGCGCATCTGTGCCGCCCACTTTTTTTCTCACCGTATCCAACGAGCGCACTCGCAGAGCGAACGCAGGGGACAGAGCACGATGTCTGATACCACACACGGCACCGGCGGACTGAAATACGACGAGAAGAAGCGCTCGTGGCCCAACGAGCTGAACATCTTCTTCGCCTTGATCCTCATCATCGTGGTGTTCGAGGTGCTCGGGCAGACCCTGCCGTACATGAACGACCAGAGTTTTCTGTTCGATTCACGCGGCCGCTTTGACTCGATCTTCAACGAAGCGCGCTTGCGCATCATCATCCTGCAGGTCTCGATCATCGGGATCATTTCCCTCGGGGTCACGCAGGTCATCATTTCCGGGGGGATCGACCTGTCATCCGGGCCACTGGTCGGCGCGGCCGCGATGATTGTGATGTCCTTCGCCCAGACCGAGCTGGTCAACGGCAACCCGAACCCCAAAGCGGTGTTCGGTGCCTGGGCCTTTGACCTGCCGGTGATCATTCCGGTCATCGTCGGCTTGTGTTTCGGCGCCTTCATCGGAGCGATCAACGGCAGCCTGATCGCGTACACCCGCATCCCCCCGTTCATTGCCACCCTTGGCATGTTCCTGATCTGCCGCGGTATCGCCCAGGCCTGGACGCGCGGCAAACCCGTGTCCTTCCCGACCGAGAGCTACGCGGCATTGGGGTCGGGCATGATGCCGGTCTACTGGTTCATCGGGCTCGCGATCCTCTTCCACTTCATTCTGAAGTACACGGTCTACGGCAAGCACACCTACGCCATTGGCTCGAACGAGGACGCGGCGCGGATGTCCGGCATCAACGTGCAACGGCACAAGGTGCTCGTCTACATGATCGCGTCGATGCTCGCGGCGTTCGCGGCCATCATCCTGAGTTCGAAGAACCTCACAGCGCAGTCCGGCATGGGCATCTTCTACGAGTTGTACGCGATTGCCATGGCGGTCATCGGTGGCGTCAGCCTCACCGGCGGGCGGGGCTCGATCATTGGCACGGTGCTCGGTGCGATGGTCTTCGGGGTGATTCAATCCGGTTTCACCTACATCAAGCTCGACGCCTACTTCCAGTTGATGGCGATGGGCGCGATCATCATTGGTGCGGTGGTCCTCGACAAGGTGCGGCAAGAACGCGCGATGAAACGCAGCTAGGGAGACGGACATGAGCGACATCATTCTCGAAACCAAAGGCCTTACCAAACACTACGGTGGTGTGCACGCGCTGAACGACGCCAACTTCGTGCTGCGTCAGGGCGAGCACGTGGCGATCATGGGCGACAACGGGGCGGGCAAATCGACCTTCGTGCGCCAGATCACCGGCGTCGAGCAACGCACCAGTGGCCAGATCATCTTCGACGGCGAGGAGGTGCACTTTGCCGGCCCGATTGATGCGCGTGAAGCCGGCATCGAAACGGTGTTTCAGACGCTGGCGCTCGCCGACGACCTCGACGTGCCAGACAACCTCTTTCTCGGTCGCGAGAAGACCAGGTTCGACTGGCTCGGCCCGTTCCGCATCCTCGACTACAAGGGTATGCGCGAGGACACCATTGCCGGGCTCGAACGGACGGCGGTCAAGATCCCGAACATCAACAACACCATCCAGAACATGTCAGGTGGCCAGCGTCAGTGCGTGGCGATTGCACGCACGGCGACTTTTGCGTCCAAACTGACCATCATGGACGAACCCACGGCCGCGCTCGGTGTGCAGGAGACCGCACAGGTCGAGAACATCATCCGCACGCTGAAGGAAGCCGGCGAGCCGCTGATCCTGATCAGCCACAACATGCGCCAGGTCATGGACCTGGTGGACCGCATTGTCGTGTTCCGACGTGGGCGCATCGTCGCGAACCTCGCTAAGGAAGACACCGACGGGCAGGATGTTGTCGCCTACATCACCGGTGCGAAGACCGCGCCGGAGTACGAAGGCGCGGCCTGACACAGGCCAGCGAAAACACAGTGGCGGACTTGCATATCCCGTTCTTCAGGCCCGTCTGGCGGCGGGTCGTGTTGGTTGGCTTCTGTTTCGCTTGGGCTGTCTACGAACTCAGCGGCGGGGCGCTCTTCTGGGGGGCCGTGTTTGCCGGCATGGGCCTTTACGCGGCCTACCAGCTCTTCGTGTTGGAATGGTCGGAGCAGGACAACCCGGATGAGCCCGGCTGACGGCGGGGTCGCCCTGTGTCGGTGACGCTCAAGGACGTTGCCGTGCGGGCGGGTGTCTCGCGCTCGGCGGTCTCACGCACCTTCACCGACGGCGCGTCGGTGTCCGAGAAGATGCGACGCAAGGTCGAGAAGGCGGCGCGCGAGCTTGGCTACACCCCGAACGCGCTCGCATCCAGCCTGACCACCGGCCGCACCCGCTTGATCGGCCTGGTGTCGAACAACTTCCACAACCCGATCTTTCTCGAGGTCTTCGACCGCTTCACGCGCGGCCTGCAGGAACGTGGCCTTCGCCCCCTGTTGGTCAACCTGTCGGACGAGACGGACCCGGCCAACTCGGTTCGCATGCTGCGCCAGTACTCGGTCGACGGCGTGGTGGTGGCGTCCTCGACGCTCACACCGGCCTTCTCTCAGGCCTTTCGCGACGCCGGCATGCCCGTGGTGCACTCCTTCGGGCGCCACTCGAGCACGCCGCAGGTGCATGTCGTCGGCATCGACAACGTCGAGTGCGGTCGCATGGCGGCGCGTGAACTGGTCGCCCGTGGCTACAAGCGCGTGGCCTTTCTCGGCGGGCCGGAGTCCGCGACTTCCACGCAGGACCGTTTCGACGGTTTCATGGCGGAGTTGCAGCAGCACGCGAAAATGCAGGTCAGCCACTCCTTCGCCTCGAACTACTCGTTCGACGCGGGGCGGGACGAAATGGCGCGGCTGCTCAAACGCAAACCCGCCGAGGCCTACTTCTGCGGGGATGACGTGCTCTCGATCGGTGCGCTGAGCGCGGTGCAGCAGGCCGGTCTCGCGGTGCCGGACGACATCGGGCTGATCGGCCTCAACGACATGGAGATGGCGCGCTGGGAAAACATCAGCCTCACGACCATCCGTCAGCCGATTCAGCAAATCGTCGCCTCTTCGATCGAGCTGATTGTTGCCATGCTCGATGATCCGACGCGCTACCCCGAAGCGCGCTTGTTCACCAGCACCCTGGTTGAACGCGACACCCTGCGGCCACGGCCCTGACGGCACGCAACGACGCGACGCTTACCGGGACCTCTGTGCTGTTTGAGAACGTGGGAGCGTCGTCGTCGCGTGAGCGACACGGGGCGAAGAGGAGCGCGGGCGCGTGTAGCTGTGTCACCGGGCTCAGTACCCGCCGCCTTCGCCCCTGGGCGGGCCCCACGTCTTGCTGGCGCAACGACGCAACTCCCACAGAGATCGCTGTGCTGTTAAGAACGTGGGAGCGCCGTCGTCGCGTGAGCGCCACGGGGCGAATGCGGTTTCGCTTGGCCTAAGCCCCTCCACCCTCGTTTGTCTGTCAACCGTGGATTGCTCGGTGTTGCAGTTTGCCCTCGTGCAGAAAGCACGCGGACTGGAACAGACTGAGGTCGATCGGATTCGGTTGCCGGATGTGGCGTACGCTTGGCAGACCGTCGCGCGTGTGGTCGTAGTGGCGGTCGACCTGGCTCAGCGCGACGAGTACCAGCCCGCGTGCTCGACAGAAGGTGGAGAGCGTGCGCAGTTGCTCGGACAGCGGTGGCAGCCTGCGCGGTTGGTCGAGGATCTGGAGGTAGTCGAGCACCACCACCGTGCCGGCGTGGGCCGCTGCAAGCTGCGCGACCAGGTACTCGGCGCTGATCGCGTCGCTGCAATCAACCTGGAACCCGGGTTGCATCGCCGTCGGGTCGACACCGAGGGCGCGCAGGCGCCCAGCCACTTCGGCAGGTGTGGATTCGAGGGAAAAAAACCACGCACCGCGACCGGCCGCGGTGGCCTCGATCAGCAGCTCGAGGCCGAGCAGGGTCTTGCCCTGGCCGGGTCGTGCGGCAAGCAGGACGCAATCGCCGTTGTGCAACCGCGCTAGCAGGGTACGCGCCGGGCGCGTGCGCTCGGCTGCCTGCACGAGGTGGCTCCAGGCTGCAAAGCCTTCGCCTTGTGCGATGTGGTCGAGCCCGGCGTGCAACGGGATGCCGTGCGCGCGCGCGTGGGCCTTGGCGCGGCGTTTCAGGACATACAAGGGGACAGAGAAAGTCAGCAACAAACCTCCAACGCGAGCGCGTACCGCAGTCCCTCCTTGTGCGTGGTGCTCGAACGGGTGGTTCGATCGTCGTGGCGGGTGTCCAGCATGTTGTCTGCTTTCCCGATGGAGGGGGGAGGCCGGGACGTCGACCTGTCGACAGCCTAGCGCATCTTGACCCGTGCTTCAGCAACCGCGTCCGCCGCCATCGCCCCTGGGCGGGCCCCACGTCTCGCTGCGCAACGACGCGGCTCCCACAGAGACCGCTGTGCTGTCAAGAACGTGGGAGCGCCGTCGTCGTGCTGTGACACGGGGGGGCCGCCCAGGCGCGAAAAGGGGCCTGGGCGTGGATAGCAGTGTCACCGGGCTCGGTGCCCACCGCCATCGCCGCGTGTTGCTGACGCAACGACGCGACTCCCACAAAGATCGCTGTGCTGTCAAGAACGTGGGAGCGCCGTCGTCGCGAAGCGACACGGGGCGATAGCAGTGGTACGGAACTCAATGCGTACCACCCACCGCCTTCGCCCCTGGGCGGGCCCCACGTCTTGCGTCGCAACGACGCGACTCCCACAGTGAAGTGGCGTGTTGTTTCAGAACGTGGGAGCGCCGTCGTCGCGTGAGCGACACTGGGCGATAGCAGTGGTACGGAACTCAATGCGCACCACCTTCGCCATCGTCCCTGGGTGGGCCCCACGTCTTGCTGCTCT
>JBCCUP010000076.1 GCA_039196715.1 Pseudomonadota bacterium | reverse complement strand
GTGTCACCCACCGCCGCCTGCACAAATGCCGGCTCAAAGACCATCGCGCCGTCGGCACCGGCGTTCAGCATCTTCACCCGGTGCACGACGGGCTCCGCCGCCGGGCTCTCGGCAGCCGCCGCGTCCGCGCTGGCGTCGCCGGCATCGGACTCAGCCGAGGCTGTATCGGCACCCGATTCGAGCGAGGTGTCGACGAGATCGAGGTAGCCGTTCAACCGGCCCTGTGCCATCAGAAACGTGCCTTCCAGCTCCGCCGCCTTGGCGCGTGCTGCGTCCATGTTGGTCGCCGCGCCGACCTGGATCACACCCGCCATCGCCATGACAGCGTGCGGATCACACAGGTAGATGTACACACCCTCAGCGTCAAGCGTGACCGTGATCTCCTCACTGAGCGCACCGTTCCATTCTGTTGCACCGTCCGGTACCAGCACCGAGCGCGCGTTGTGCGCCGCGTCGGTCGGCTCGAAGATCACCGTGTCACCCACCGCCGCCTGCACAAATGCCGGCTCGAAGACCATCGCGCCGTCGGCGCCGGCGTTCAGCATCTTCACGCGGTGAACAGTCGGACCCGCTGCGGCAGCCGGTGCTGCGGCAGCCGAAGTCGATTCGCTCTCGTCCGCTGCGGTGTCGGCCGCGGCGAGTGCGACCGTCTGCAGGTTCGGGTCGACCTGGTCCATGTACCCGAGCAGACGTCCCTGCTCCATGGCAAAGCCGCCTTCCATCTCCTCGGCTTTGGCGAGCGCTGCGTCGAGGTTCGACGGCGCACCGACCTGAATCACACCGACCATCGCCATCGCGAGGTGCGGGTCACAGACGTAAATGTAGACGCCTTCATCCTCCAGTCGCACCGCCACCGTCTCGCTCATGCCGCCCGACCAGTCGGCGGCGCCGTCGGGCACCAGCACGGAGCGGGAGTTGTGCGACACGTCAGCCGCTTCAAAAACCACGACGTCGCCCGGTTGTGCCTGCAGGTAGGCAGGCTCGAACACCATCTGCCCGTCCGCGCCAGAGTTGAGCATCTTCACCGTGTGTGTGGTGCGCCCGGGTGCCGGCTCGGGAATGACGATGGCGGGCTCGGGGTCTGCTGATGCCATGGCGACCAGAGACGGGTCCGGCAGCGTCGTTTGCAGCTGACCGACCGGTGCGATCCGGTCTTCCATGGCCGCCAGCAGGTAGCTGTCGTCGGATTTATCGACCATGCCGCCCAGGATCTGGGCGCTGATCAAGATGAAAACAAAGAGCGCTACCAACGCCCCCATCACGATGCCCATCATCTTGATTACGTGGGCATCAGATTGCTCTTCATTCACACTCATCGGTACGGGTTCCACAACTGGATTGGGTTTGCACAAACAAGGAACACCCCGCCCCTGGACCCAGCGACCCGTGGCGATCGCGTCCAGCGTTTTGTACGGTGGCCCGGCGCAAAAAAGCGTAATGCTAGCATCAAATGTGTACGCTGGCCCCCAGTGGCAGTGCGAGCCAAAGGGCCACCGAGCGCGTCAAGGCACCGTCTGCAATTTCCGCTCTCAAACCGCCCGAATTCGGCCACGGAGCGCGGTTTTTTTGTGCCGATTCGTGCACTATCTCGCAACCTGTCACTGAGCGTCGGATTTCCACGCGGCCGTTTGGTCGGTGGAGCCGACCACGCTGGCGCGAACGGTCACAGACCGACAGTGACAGACGGTCAGTCTCGCCTCAACCGCAGGATCGCTGCCATCGATGTCACATTGCACACCACCCCGCTGCACGCCGAGTTCGGGGTCGAGGTTCACGGCGTCGATCTGACCGACGCAACACCCAACCACCTGTACCCCGCGGTCCGTGCCGCCTTCGAGGCACACTCGCTGTTGCTGTTTCGCGGGCAACACTGGACCGACGACGACATCTTGCGATTCGGGCGGCTGTTCGGGCCGATCGAAAACCGCACCGCGCTGCCCGAGCACGTGGCACGGGTGTCGAACGTCCTGCCGGACGGCTCGGTGATGGCTCCCGATGCCCAGCGCGTGAAAGACCTCCGCGCCAACATGCTCTGGCACACCGACTCCACCTTCCTGCCCGTGCCCGCGCTCGCCAACATCATCACCGCCCGGGTGGTGCCGTCCGAGGGCGGCACCACCGAGCTCGTCTCGACCCGCGCAGGGCTCGCCCGACTGAGCCCGGTACAGCGGTCTGCTCTGCAACACGGCATACGCCATCGCTACGCGCACTCGCGTGCCAAGATCGACTCGGACCTCGCCTCCGCAGAGCACATCGTCAAGTGGCCCGACCAGGTCTGGCGTGGCCACTGGCGCAACCCTGTCACCGGCCAGGACGCGGCGTACATCGCCTCGCACGCCTGCGCCATCGACGGCCGGGACGACGCCGAGGCCCTCGCGCTGATCGAGTCGATTGTCGAGACGCTCACGGTCGACGAGGCAGTCTACGCCCACCATTGGCAGGTTGGCGACGTACTGATCTGGGACGAGCGCGCCACACTGCACCGCGGCATGCCCTGGCCCTTCGATCAGGCGCGGACACTGGCGTCGATCTGCGTTTCGGCGCGCGACGAAGACGGGTTGGAGGCCGTGCGCGTATGACCATCCCCGACCACCTCATGGGCGACATCTGGCCCGCCGCCAAGCCCGGACCCGAAAACGCCAACTACGGCACCACGGCGTTCTCGCCCACGGGCGCGTTCCCCGTGCGCTCGCTGCAGACCTTCACGCTGGTCTACACGGTGGGCGAGTTCGGGCTGGACGACACCGGTGCGATCAAAGTCGTCCATCGCTGGACCGACGACGGTGGCCGGGTGCAGTTCGACGACGCGAGCGCACTCAACTACGTGACAGCCACGGCCTCGAACGGGGTACAGCTCGAACTCCACGCCGAGCCCTACCCGCACCGCCGCCCCTGGTTCAACGGCCTGCGGATCACGGTCAAGCGCGGCTACATGCGACCAGGCGACACCATCACGGTGGTCTACGGCGACACCGCGCAGGGGTCGCCCGGCTACCGCCTGCAAACCTTCTGCGAAGCCGCCTACGCGTTTCGGGTGCTGGCCGACGTGTGTGCGACGGGCGTCTTTCTGCCGGTCGCCGAGCACACCGTCGCGATCACCGCGGGCCCGCTCGTCAAATGGGTTGTGACGGCCCCGACGCGACGTCGCGCCGGTGAGGTGTTCAGCCTGGGCATTCGCGGTGAGGACGCCTGGGGCAACGCCACCGCGCAGACGCCTGCCACCGTCACGCTCCGTGCCGACGGCGCGGTCGCTGGCCTGCCCGACAGTGTCGCCTGCGCCCCGGGCGCGCGCGCCACACGCGTCGACGGCCTGCAGGTCACCGCGCCCGGCACCTACCGGTTCACCCTCACCGACCCCGAGACCGGCCTCACAGCCGTTTCGAACCCGCTGGTGGTCACAGCGCAGGGCCCGGCACACTACTGGGGAGACCTGCACGGCCAGAGCGGCGAGACCGTTGGCATCGACTCGGTGCGCGACTATTTGCAGTTTGCGCGCGACACCGCCTTCCTCGACGTGACCTCACACCAGGCCAACGACTTCCAGATCACCAACGCGTTCTGGGACGAGATCAACGCGGTCAGCGCCGAGCTGAACACCGACGGGCAGTTCGTGGTGTTCCCGGGCTACGAGTGGTCCGGCAACACGCCGGTGGGCGGCGACCACAACGTGTTTTTCGCCAACGAGGGGCGACCGATCCGGCGTTCGTCGCACGCGCTCCTGACCGACCGTAGCGACCTCGGCGCCGACGCCCACACCCTGCCCGCGCTGTTCGATGCGCTGCAACACGAGGACTGTGTGCTCTACGCCCACGTCGGTGGCCGTCCGGCCGACATCGGCACCGCCGAGCACGCGCGGCTGCGCACCGCGGTCGAAGTGCATTCGGACTGGGGCACCTTCGAGTGGATCCTGACCGACGCCTTCGACCTCGGCTACCGCGTTGGCGTGGTCTGCAACAGCGATGGCCACAAGGGCGCGCCCGGCGCCTGCTACCCCGGCGCCTCCGAGTTCGGCGCCTACAGCGGCCTCACCTGCTTCATCGCCGACGGCCTCTCGCGCGCTTCGATCTTCCAGGCGATGCGCACCCGGCGGCACTACGGCACCACCGGCTGCCGCATGCACCTCGAGGTCACAGCTCACCTCGGGGCAAGCGGCGCTGTGTACCCGGTCGACCCACGCATCGAGGCGCGGCCTGCGGTTCCCAGTGACACCGCGCAGATGGGCGACATCGTGCGGCTCGACGGGGACGGGCTTGAGCTCACGGTGGCCGTCGACACCCACGCGCCCATTCTGCGCGTCGACGTGTTGAATGGCCGCGATACGGTAACGACCCTGCGCCCCTACCGCGCCGGTGACGCCCGCCGCGTGCGGGTGGTCTGGGAGGGCGCCGAATACCGAGGCCGCGGGCGGACCACACACTGGCAGGGCACCCTCCGCTGCAGCGGCACCCGTATCACCGCCATCCGGCCGATCAACCACTGGAACCTCGAGCGCACAATCGCCCTCGAGGACGACCACACCGTGCGCTTCGACGCCGTCACCACCGGCAACTTCGGCGGCTGCGACCTCTGGCTGGACAACACCCATGGCCAACTCGAGATCGACACCGACCTCGTCAACGGCCGTTGCGGGCTCGCGGACATCGGCGACGACGACACCGTGTTCGAGGCCGGTGGACTCGAGCGGCGCATTCGGGTGTGCCGGCTGCCCGAGCAGATGGACGCATGCCATCTCACTGAGCGTCTGCCCATCGCGCTTCTGCCCGGACGCGACAATCCCATCTGGGTGCGTGTGAGCACCGAGGACGGTTTTGTCGGTTGGTCCAGCCCGATCTACGTGACACGTTGACGTGGACATCGACGCCGTGGTCGCCAACTACCGCAGTGCCCTGCACGCGTTTCTGGTGTCCCGCCTACGGAACCCCGACGACGCCGACGACCTGGTGCAGGACGTCCTGACCAAGACCCTGCAGCAGGGCCACACGCTGCAGTCCGACGCCAAGCTCAAGGCGTGGCTGTTTCAGGTGGCGCACAACGCGCTGGTCGACCACCACCGCAAACGCCAACGCGAGGCGACGCTCGACGCCAACGACCTTTGGTACAGCGAAGCACCCGAGCACCGGCAACACGCCTTTGCGCCCTGTCTCGATGCGTTCATCCAGGCCCTGCCCGCCGACGCGGGCGCCCTGCTGCGCGACGTTGAGCTCGATGGCCGTTCGCAAAAGGCCGTCGCAGCGGAAAGGGGGCTCAGCTACTCGACGCTCAAGTCGCGTGTCCAGTCTGCGCGCGCGCAGTTGCGCACACTGTTCGACCAATGTTGCGCCGTTGCCCGCGCACCGGACGGCCCGGTGATCGACTACGTGCAACGCGAAGGGCGTTGCCGCAGCTGTTGAACGCAGGTCGCCCTGTCGAGCGCGTACCCCTACCCGCCAGGCGCTACCGACCGTTGCTCGTCCAGGTACGCCAACAGACGGGTCGCGAGGACACGCGCGCTGAACACCGCCGACTCCACGTCGGGTTCGGGGGTGCCTGCCGCGGTCGCGTTTTCGAGCCTGCGCAGGATGGCAACGATGTGCGATTCGACGTACAGGCTGTTGCCGATAGGCGCTGTGCTGAACGTGCCTTCGACTGGAAAGTCGCAGGCTGTCAGATCGGTGTACAGCCCCTGCAGGGTGGCCCGGCTGCCAGCGTAGGCGTCGAGATCAACGCTGCCGCTGTAGAAGGGCCGGTTGCGTTCGAGTGCCATGAGGCCACTCTCGAGGTGGTCCCGGATCTCGTCGAGAATATGGCGATCGCAGTTGGTGGCCGCGTCCGACGCGCGCAGCGCGTGCGGCGACAGACCCGTCAGCAGTGCCACGGCGACGAGCGCGGGGGCCACCACCCGTGTCACCGGTGTTCGCAGTCGGTTCATCGCAGTCGCTCCTGACGCGGGCGGAAACAGCCTGAACCGGCTCACCCACCCTTGGCACAACACTACAACACGGGGACGCGCCCGGGCCACTGAATCCAACCTTGCCGGGCTCACAGAGCGACCCAACCTGGACGGCGTACACACGGTGTCCTTGGCTGTTCACACCGACCGCAGTGGGCGTCAACGCGCTGCAACACACACCGTGCGCAAGCCGTGAACCGGCTGCCGCTGCCCTGTTCACCAGCACAACCCACTCGCGCCTTGGCTTACAACGCTCTCAACTGCCGCAGCGTGTACCAGTTTGTGACAATCGAACTGATCACCACGACCGACACGATGGTGATGAAGAGCGACACCATCGGCAAACCGGCGTGCACGATCAGCACGTAGTTGATCGACGCCGGCAGCACGAGTTGACGGGCAATGCCGAGCACCATCGGAAAGAGCGGCTGCTTGACCGCCTGCAAACTCGCGACGCTGACGAACAGCACCACGTAGGAGAAGAACGCGAGCGCGTCGATGCGGAGGTAGGTGCTGCCGGTTGCGATGACGTCGGCGTTGCTCGAGAAGACACTCACCAGCAGCGGCGACAAAAACACCATGACCGGCACCGAGACCAGCGCAATAGCAACGCCGATCAGCAGCGCTTTCTTGTAAGTGTCGATCACGCGGTCGACCTGGCCGGCGCCGAAGTTCTGCCCGACCAGCGCCATGACCGCGCTGTTGAGACCGAGCGCGGGCAACAGCAGCACCTGTTCAAGCCGCAGTCCCACCGCGTAGCCTGCGACATGGTCACTGCCGAAGCGCCCGACAAAGGACACGGTGATGAAGCCGCCGAGGATGATCATGAGCATGTTGAAGCTCGCCGGCAGCACCTGGTACAGCAGTTCGCGCCAACGCGCGAGATCGAAGACGGGGCGCGGTGTGTAGTCAAGCCGACGCCGCAACACGGCGACGAGGTAGACGGCGCTGATGAGTTTGATCAGCACCGTCGACAACGCAAGACCGGTGACCCCGAGGCCAAGGCCGAAGGTCAGCAAGGGGTTGAGCGCGAAGTTGGCGAAGAAGCCGATCGCCAGGGCGTTGCGCGCCGACTTGGTGTCACCGAGCGCGACCAGCGCGCCGGTCGCGACCGCCGCCAGCACGAAGGTGACGTTGCCCGCGAGCACGATGTACGCGTAAGTCTGCGCCGACGGCTCGACGTCGGGCTCGGCGCCGAGAAAGCGGATCAGGTCCTCGGCCACCCAGAACCCCACCGCGAGGCTCACCAACGCGACGACGCAGCCCACCCCCAGCGCCTGGTTCAGCCAGGTTCGAACGCCACCTTCGCGCCCGGCGCCGACTTCGCTCGCGATCATCGCGGTGGTGCCGGACTGCATGCCCGCGCCGATGCCGATGATCAGGAAGAACACGCTGCCCGCGATCGAGACACCGGCCAGGGCTGCGTCCGAGAGCATGCCGGCGAACCAGAAGTCGGTCAGGTTGTAGAGAGTGTTGAAGACCATGCCCATCGCCGCCGGAATCGCGAGGCGAATGAGGTGGTGCACCACGGAACCTTCGGTCAGTGGCCGGTCCTGGGCGGTGTCGGTCATCGGGTGTGGGTTGCGTCGGTTATCACCGCCTAAGCCTAGTCGCGATCGGGTCGTCTTTTTCGAACGCCGTTCGTCTCACTGGGGAACCCTTGAAAAAACCGACACACCCCGTGATCACCATCGTCAGTTTCAGTATCTGCCCTTTCGTGCAACGCGTGACCGCCCTGCTCGAGGCCAAGGGCCTCGCCTACACGGTCAGCTACATCAACCTGAGCGACCCGCCACCCTGGTTCTCTGAACTGTCACCGACGGGCCAGGTGCCGCTGCTGGTCACCGAGGCGGGCGAGGCGCTGTTCGAGTCCGATGCGATCGTCGAGTACCTCGACGAGATCGCACCGCCGCTGGTCGCCGGCCTCTCACCGGTGCAACGCGCGCAGGACCGTGCCTGGAGCACGCAGGCCAGCAAGCACTACCTGCCGCAGTGCAGCGCCATGCAGAGCGCCGACCGCGCCGTGCTGACCGAGCGCGAAGCCCCGCTGCACGCGGCTTTCGACCGCGCCGAAGCCGCGATCGGCGACGGCCCGTATTTTCGCGGCAACACCCTGGGCAACGTCGACATCGCCTGGTTGCCGCTCCTGCACCGCGCTGCACGGGTCGAGGCGCACAGCGGGCACGACCTGCTGCAAGGCCACCCGAAGGTCAAGGCCTGGCAACACGCACTCGCCGACACCGGCCTGTTCGAGGCCTCGGTGTCAGCCGACTTTAACGCGGACTTCGACGGCTTCTACCTGTCCGAGCGCACCTACCTCGGCCGCGGTGCGGACCCAACCGAAGCCTGTGCCCCGCGGCCCGCACAGCCAACCAGCGTGTGTTGCGGCTGAAACGACAAGGCGTCCACAGTTGGGCACCAGACCCAGACCTGCGCGAAAGCGGTTCTTGATGAAGGTGGCATCGCACGGGGGCAGCGAGCGCGGTCCGGGTGCTGTGGCCGGCACCGGGTACGTACGCCACCTGCTGCACACGGTGGTGCTTCAGCGTGCGGTAGAGCGTGTGTGGCCACGCCTGCGTCGGGTCGGCGGCGGTTTCCATCGCGTCGCGTCCTCCAGGCGCCGACACTGCACACCTGTTCACTGTCGCGAATGCCAAGCCGCACCGCGATCCGCGCCGTGATCGCCGCGGCGCGCACGTGTAGAGTGCAGGCCCTGAGGAGGAGGCCGCATGCACACCGACTACGCTGACCTGCGCGACGCCGTCGCCAAACTCTGCGCCAAGTACCCCGGCGCCTACTGGCGCGCGCTCGACCGCGAGTCGGCCTACCCGACCGACTTCGTCACCGAGTTGACCGAAGCCGGGTGGCTCTCGATCCTCATTCCGGAGGCCTACGGCGGTGCGGGCCTGCCGCTGTCGGCCGCGGCCGCGGTGCTCGAGGAGATTCACGCCCAGGGTTGCAATGCAGGCGCCTGCCACGCGCAGATGTACACCATGGGCACGCTGCTCCGACACGGCTCGGATACCCAGAAGCAACAGTACCTGCCAAAGATCGCGTCCGGGGAACTGCGCCTGCAGGCTTTCGGCGTCACCGAACCGTCAAGTGGCACCGACACCGGCGCGTTGAAGACCACCGCGGTGCGCGACGGCGACGATTTTGTCGTCTCGGGCCAGAAGATCTGGACCAGCCGGGCCGAACACTCCGACCTGATGTTGCTGCTCGCGCGCACCACGCCGCTCACCGAGGGCATGAAAAAGACCCACGGCCTCTCGGTGATCCTCGTCGACATGCGCGAAGCGCGCGGCAACGGCCTGAGCATCCGGCCAATCCGCACGATGATGAACCACGCCACCACCGAGGTGTTCTTCGATCAGGTGCGCGTGCCGGCGGCCAACCTGATCGGCGAAGAAGGCAAGGGATTCCGATACATCCTCTCAGGCATGAACGCCGAGCGCATCCTGATCGCCGCCGAGTGCATCGGCGACGCCAAGTGGTTTGCCAACACCTCGGTCAGCTACGCCAACGGGCGCACCGTGTTCGGCCGCGCCATCAGTGAAAACCAGGGCATCCAGTTTCCGATCGCGAGCGCCTACGCCAAGATGCGCGCGGCAGAGCTCATGGTGCACGAGGCCCTCCGGCGCTACGAGGCGGGCGAGAACCCGGGCGAAGAGGCAAACCTCGCCAAGCTGCTCGGGGCCGACGCGTCCTTCGAAGCAGCAAACGTCTGTATGCAGACCCACGGCGGCTTCGGCTTTGCCGAGGAATACGATGTCGAACGCAAGTTCCGCGAGACGCGGCTGTACCAGGTGGCGCCAATCTCGACCAACCTGATCCTCTCCTACCTGTCCGAGCACGTGCTCGGCATGCCGCGATCCTATTGAGGCTGGAGCCAGTCAGGCTCGTGCCGGGCCTGTATTGATACCGTTGCCTAGAACTTGCCGCTGTTGCCCCAGGCCGCGCGCGGGCCGATGGTCTCCTCGTTCATCCAGTGCTCGACGATACGCCCACCGGCGACGCGGTAGACGTTGAACACCGCGATGTCGGCGCCGCTGGCGTGACGCTTGCCGTAGGTCATGACGAAGTCGCCCTGGCCGATCAGCTGGAACAGCATCTCGTAGTCGCCGGCCGCGTCGGACGCCAGCCAGGTGGCAAGGCCGTCCCGGCCAGCACCGACACCCGGGGCCCGCTGCACCAGCGCCCGGTCGACAAAGCGGTCGAGCTTGTCGTGGCCACGCGCCTGCAACACCTGTTTGGTGTACTCGCGCACCAGGGCCTTGTTGGCTTCGGTGTCCGCCGTGGCGTCGACCACCGGGGTGCCACGCACCGGGTCTTCCCCCGAGGCCGCGTCGGCCACGTAGGGGGCAATCGTGTCCCAATGCTCGAGGATCAACCCGTCGGCGTCGGTGAAGAAAAGGTCGGTGGTCACCCACTCGGCCGCGCCGTCGTTCAACGACTGGAAGGCGTGGCAGAACACCCAGGGGCCGTCCTCGAAGCTGCGCACGATCTCGATGTCGCGCTTCGGGTTGCGTTCGACGAAGGGCTCGAAAAAGGCGAGAAAGCCCTCGACCCCGTCGGCGACGCCGGTGGAGTGTTGCGTGTAGCGGTGCCCGGTGTAGCGCGTCACGGCGTCGCGCGCGCGGCCGCCGGCGATGCCCTCGAGGTAGAGCTTGTGGACGTTGTCGAGGCCCTGGCCCATGGCGTGTTCTCCGTGTGTGCTGTGCTCGAAGACGCAGTGCGCGCGCCGGGCGTCGCACGGTCGTCTGTACGCGTGTTGATTGCTTCACAATAGGCGTTGCAATCGGTCACCATAAGGGCGTCAAACCGGACCACAGCATTCGGCTGCCACGAACAATGATCGACAAACTCCGCAGCATTGCCGTCTTTGCCACCGTGGTCGACCAGGGCACGTTCAAGGCCGCAGCAAAGCACCTCGGGCTTGCGCCGTCGCGGGTCAGCGAGACCGTGTCCGATCTCGAGAAATACCTCGGCGTGACGCTCCTCTACCGCTCGACCCGACAGCTGTCGCTGACGCACGAAGGGCGGACACTGCACGGCAAGGCGCAGGAGATGATGCGCGCCGCCGAGAGCGGCCTGGACGCGATCAACCCGGCGTCGTCAGAGCCCACCGGTGAGCTGCGCGTCACCGCACCGGCGTTCGTGACCCAAACCGGCCTGATGGACGCCTTCGCCGCGTTCACCGACGCGCACCCGCGCGTGTCGCTGCAGTTCGATTTCACCGACCACCCGCGCGACCTGATCCGCGACGGATTCGACGTCGCGATCCGCGCCGGGTGGCTCGAGGACAGCGACCTGCTCGCGCGCAACCTCGGGCACGTCGAGCGCGTGCTGGTTGCCAGCCCGGGCTACGTCGCCGCGCGCACGGTGCCGAGCCACCCGCGCGACCTCGAGGACTGGGACTGGGTGCGCTTCTCGATGCGCGCCGACCAGACCCCGCTCACGGCGGCCGGCGGTACAGTTGAGACGGTCAAGGGGCAGTCGACCCTCACCGTCAATTCGGCCGATGCCCTGTACGAATTCGCCACCCGCGGCCGCGGCGTCACCGCGATTCCCGAAAGCCTCGCCCAACGCGGGCTCGACCGCGGTGAACTGGTGCAGCTGCTGCCCAACTGGACGCTGAAACCGCTCGGCCTGCACGCCGTGTGGCCGAACCAATCGCGCCGCGAGAACCTCACGCTGAGTTTCGTGCGCCACCTCGCCGAGTCCGAGTGCGTGACCGGCACACCCTCCGACCCCTGAACGCACCGCGGTTGCCCATCGAGCACGACGCGCCATGACCCAGAGACCGCTCTCGCACGTCCGCGTACTCGACTTAGGCCACTACCTCGCCGGCCCGCTGGTCGGCATGATGCTCGCCGACCTCGGTGCAGAGGTGATCCGCATCGACCCGCCCGGCGGCCCGCGCTGGCGCGACCCGGCGGCTGACATGCTGGCGCGCGGCAAGCGTGCGCTCACACTCGATCTCAAGTCCGACCCCGACCGCGCCACTGCGCTGGCGCTGGTTGAGCGCGCGGACGTCGTCATCGACAACTTCCGCCCGGGGGTCATGGCGCGGCTCGGGCTCGACCCGGCCGCGCTCCGGCGACACAACCCGCGCATCGTGTCGCTGTCGCTGCCGGGTTTCGCATCCGCCGACCCGGTCCACCGCGACCTCGCCGCCTGGGAAGCGGTGATCGCCGCGCGCACCGGGCAGTTCACCGACATGGGCCTCAACCGCCGCCTCATGGGCATCAACCCGTCGTTCACCCCGCTCGGCCTCGCTTCAGCCTACGGCGCGAGCTTCGGCGCCATGGCGGTGTTGTTTACGCTCGGCGCCCGTGACCGACTCGGCGGCGAGCATATCGAGGTGCCGCTGGCTTCGGCGCTGCTCGAGGGGCTGGTGTACAACTGCGAGCAGATCGAAGACTACCCGGCCCGCTACAAGTCCCCGCGCGAGGTCGAGCTCGAGCGGCGCGCTGCCGCCGGCCTGCCGAACGACCTCAGCTTCGACGCGCTCTCGGAGTTCCTCGACCCCTTTTACCGCACCTACACCTGCGCCGACGGCCGCGGCTTCTACGTGGTGGCCGGCTCGATCGCGACCCACCCCGCGCGGGTGTTGCGGACGCTCGGGCTCGAGGCGCTGCTCGACGGTTTGCCCGACTTCGACGCCTACCTCGACCAGGCCGACTGGCCGGCCAGCTGGTCGCTGCGCAACTACCCGGTGGGCGACGCCGACCGCGCGCGCCTCAGCACGGCGATGAAGGCGGCTTTCCTGACGCGGCCGAGTGCCGAATGGGAGGCCCTGTTCGGTGCGGCCAAGGCCCCGGCCACCGCACAACGCAGCACCGCCGAGTGGCTGCACGATCCGCACGCGGCCGCCTCTGGGCTGGTGCTGTCGGTGGACGACCCACGGCACGGCCGCATGCAGCAACTCGGCAACGTCGCCTGGCTGGTCGGCGACACCGACGCCACCGAGAAAACAGCAGGCCCGGTACCCGACAGCCTGCGTGGCACGCTCGACGCGCTGTTGGCCGAGCCGCCACGCCATGGCGACGATGACAGCCACGACACGACCGACCAGAGCGGCGGCTGGCTCGATGGCCTGCGCGTGCTCGACCTCACCAACGTCATCGCCGGGCCGACCATCGGCTCGACGCTGGTGCGCTTTGGCGCGACGGTCACACTGGTGCAACCGGTGACACCCTCGGTGGACCCGTGGAACGCCGTGGTCTTCGGCCTGCACGCGCAACGCGGCAAGGAGAGCGTCCTGCTCAACCTCCGCACCGACGCCGGTCGAGAGGCGTTCTGGCGGCTGGTCAGCGATGTCGACGTGGTGACGATGAACGGCACCGACCAGCAACGCGACGCGCTCGGCCTGACCGAGGCGCGGCTCGCCGAGGTCAACCCGCGGCTGATCCTGGTGCAACTTGACGCCTTCGGCGGGCCGCGGCGCGGGCCGAAGTCCGACCACCTCGGCTACGACGACCTCGCGCAGGCCGCCACCGGCGTCATGACGCGCTTCGGCGGCGGCCCCGACACGCCCGAAGAACACGCACACTTCGGCACCATCGATGTGCTGACCGGCTACTGCGCCTGCGTCGCGCTCGGCGCCGCCCGCGAGCGCCTGCGCACCACCGGCAAAGGCGGCATCGCGCGCGCCTCGCTCGCCGCCGCCGGCGAGCTGATCCAGGCGCAGTTCATGGTGGACTTTGACAACCGCGGCCCCTTCAACGAACCCGCGGGCCGCACCGTGCACGGCTGGGGCCCGTTCTACCACTGCTACGAGGCGGCCGACAGCTGGCTGTTCTTCGCCGCGCCCACCGCACGGCACGATGCGTTGCGGGCGGTGCCGGCGCTGGCCGACCTCGCCGGGCAGCCCGAGGCCGATCTGACCGACGCGCTCGCCGCGCGCTTCGCCACCCAACCGATCGCCCACTGGACGGCCGCTTTTGCGGGCACGTCCGTCGGCGTGGTGCCACTCGGCTCGCTGCACCGCACCCGCGACGACAGCGTGCAGTGCGAGAGCACAGGCGATGTCGACCTCCGCCGCGACACCTTCCGCGTGATCCGCCACGACCAGCACCCGATGGGTCGCTGGGTGGACCTGGTCGCCCCGAACGCGGTGCGGCCGGGCACCGCCACCATCACGGTGCCCGGCCCCATGCCGCGCTACGGCGAACACACCCGTGCCGTGCTGGCACGCATCGGGTTCGATGACACCGAGATCTACGCAATGCTCGACAACGGTGACGCGGCCGAGCGCTGGTCAACGCGCTACCTGCCCGAGTGACACGCGGCTAACCGCCTGGGGTCGCCTCGGCGACCAGAAGGTACGCGCAGCGCGGCGTGAGTGCGGTGTCGAAGGGGCGCATCAGCCAGCCGCTCTGCAGGTCGCTCGAGGACGTCACGGCTGCCGGCGAGCATGGGCGTCATCACAGGCAGTCGTGCACGCGGAGATCACCACGAACACGCTCGGCACTTTGCACAAGGCGCCCTTCAGCACGTTCGCCGGAGACAGCCTGTGCTGCGCACCACCCAAACGCCGCCAGCCTGGCGGCAGATGAGTCCCCCGCCCGTGTGGCGGGGGCGTACAGCGGCGGGCCTCAGCCCTGGCGACGCAGCCCGTCGCGGTAGAGCGCCTTCGCGAGCGAGAGGCACATCAGGCCCATCACCATGGTGAACGGCAGCGCGCCGATGATCATGGCGTTGCGCAGCGCGTCCATCGGGTTGGTCTCGCCGGCGGCGACGATCAACGAGCCGATGACCGCGGTCAGGATCACGCCCCAGACCACCTTGTGCTTGTTGCCGACGTCCTGGTCACCGCCCGACATGATGGTGTTCATGACGAGAATGCCCGAGTCGGCCGAGGTCACGAGGAAGGTCAGGATCAGCACAACGCACATGACGGAGATGCCGGTCAGCAGGCCGCCGTCGAGCATCTGCCCGAGGGTGACGAAGAGCTTTGCGGTGTTCGACGCGCCGATGATCACGCCTTCGGCGCCGCCGTTCAGCTCGAGGTCAATCGCGGTGCCGCCGAGGATGGTCATCCAGGCGAAGCAGACCAGCGCCGGGGCGAACACGCAGCCGACGATGAACTCGCGCACCGTGCGGCCCTTGGAGATGCGCGCGAGGAACAAGCCGACGAAGGGCGAGAACGCGATCCACCAGGCCCAGTAGAAGGTGGTCCAGCCGGCCTGCCAGCCGAACTGCCGGCCCGGCTCGCCCGCGGCATAGGCGGCTTGCAGGGCGTCACCCGAGAGCGCTGCTGCCTCGCCTTCGAGCCCCGAGGTGAAGCCGTCAAAGGAGCCCCAGGCGTTGGTTGCACCACCGCGCAAGGCGTCGGCGTAGGGTGCCGCGTCGGCCGGCAAGGCGCTGGCAAAATCGGTCGCCGACTGCGGGCTGTAGGCGAGGAAGCTCAGGCCGAAGAAGTTGACCATGTAGTCGATGAAGGCCGTGACGTAGGTGCTCATCGCGAAGACAAAGGAGCCGAACACCACGAAGGTCATCAGCAGGATCAAGGAGAGCACGAGGTTCAGGTTGGAGAGGTACTTGACCCCGCGCCCGACACCCGAGACCGCCGAGATGATCGAGAGGCCCATGATCACGAAGAGGCCCGCAAGCAGGCCGACCGTGCTTGGCGCCGGGGTCTCGCCGCTGAGGTTCATGATCCAGTCCATGCCGGTGATGGCGTAGAGGCCGTCGATGAACTGCGAGACACCGTAGCCGATGGTCACCGACACGCCGAGGATGGTCGCGACCACGCCGAGCACGTCGACGATGTGGCCGAGGAAGCCGTTGAGGAAACGGCCGAACAGCGGCGTCAGCGCCGAGCGGATGGTCAGCGGCATGTCGCGCGTGTAGGCGTAGTAGGCGAGCGACAGGCCGGTGACCACGTAGATGGCCCAGGCGTGGAAACCGTAGTGCAGGTAGGTGTAGCGGTAGGCCGACTCCAGCGCAGCCTCGGAGTTGGCGTCAACGGCACCGGAGAGCACCACCGGGTTCGAGCCCCAGAGGCCAAGCGGCTCGGCAGTGGCGAACACCATCAGACCGACACCGAGGCCGGCGCCGAACATCATCGAGAACCAGGAGAAGTCGGAGAACTCGGGCTTCTCGCCCGGCGGGCCAAGCTGGCGTTTGCCCGTTTGCGGCAACACCGCCAGCACCACCAGAAAGAAGATGAAGCTGCCGACGATGAGAATGTAAAAGGTGTTGAAGCCTTCGAGTAGACTCCAGTTCAGGGCGCCCAGCACGCTGTTGGCGTTGCCCGGCGAGATCAGCGCCCAGAGCACGAGGCCGATCATGATGGCCTTGCTCAACAAGGCGATCTCGATCGAGTGGCCCTGGTAGAACCCGGTTGTCGATCGCACGATCTGCAAATCGGTAAACGGGGGCTTGATTGCCATGGTCCGTCACTCCTTGATAATCGGCCGCACAGCCTCGTTGGCACCACCGGGGGAGTCAAACTGAATCCAGACGGAGGCCGCAATTGGTGCGCTGGCAGGTCGCCTCGCGACAACTTCGTGGTGTTTGCACAACCGGCCACCGGCAGCCGATGACGCGGGTTTTGTGACCTCCAGGGTGCAGTATGCAAGCCTGGATCGTTTCAGGTTGCACTGCAACATGCACAGGCGCCAAGCCGTAGCAACACAGACAATGAAGGTGTTCATGATTTCACGGGAAACCACAGCTGCGGTCACGGGCACCGACTTGCAAGCGCTTGCATGTCCGCTGCAGCACCCCAACAGCACGCGCGCCCTGGCGGCTGCGACACACGGCATCGCATGCTGAAAGACCGCGGCATCCTGCTGTTGGCCGTGGGCGAAACGCTGGTCTGGGCGGGTTTGTACTATGTGTTTCCGGCGCTGCTGTTGCGCTGGGAGGCGGACCTCGGCTGGTCGAAGGTTGACCTGACCGGCGCGCTCGCGCTTGCGGTGCTCGCCTCCGGGGTGGCCTCGCCGGTCAGCGGCCGGCTGATCGACCGCGGCAGGGGCCCGCAGCTCATGGCGTGCTCGGCCGCGCTCGGCGGCTGCGGGCTGCTGGTGTTGTCCCAGGTGACGACGCTCTCGGCCTTCTACGCGTGTTGGCTCGTCATCGGCTTGAGCCTCTCGGGCTGCCTGTACGAGCCGTGCTTCGCGCTCGTGACCCGCGCGCGCGGCAGCGAGGCCAAACGCGGCATCGTTGTGATCACCCTGTTCGCGGGTTTCGCCGGCACGCTGAGCTTCCCGCTCGCCCACCTGATTTCCAATGCCTACGGCTGGCGCACCACGGCTGTGGTGTTCGCCGTCGGCGTGATCACCGTGGTGGCGCCGATGCTCTGGGCCGGGGCGCGCCGCGTCGAGGCCGGCGGCCACGCCCTGCGGTCTGCGGCGCCACCGGAGACGACAACAGACCGCCCGTTTCTGCAGCGCCCCGCGTTCTGGCTGTTGGCGGCCGGGTTCAGCCTGCTCGCGGTGGTGCACGGTGCAACACTCCACCACCTGCTGCCGATTCTCGCGGAGAGCGGCTGGTCGGCCGACGCCGCCGTGTTCGCGGCCGCGTGCATCGGACCGTCGCAGGTGGCCGGGCGGCTCGCGATGGTTGCGATCGGCAACCGCGTGTCGAACCACGCGCTCACGGTCACCGCGTGCCTCGCGATCGGCCTGTCAGTGGTGCTGCTGCAATTGAGCAACGGCGCGCCGGTGCTGCTCGGACTCGCAATCCTCGCGTTCGGCGGCGCCTACGGCACCGTCAGCATCCTGCGCCCGGTGGTGGCACGTGACATCCTCGGCGGCGCGCAGTTCGGCGCCAAGTCCGGCGCCCTCGCGCTGCCCTACCTCGTGGGCTCGGCGCTCGCGCCCTTCCTCGGCGCGCTGGTCTGGCGCATCGGCGGATACGCCACCCTGCTGCCCTGCCTCGCCGGCCTCGCCGCAGTGGGCTGCGCGCTGTATGTGCGCGCGCACCGCAGCCCGCGTTGAACCGCGCGAACTACTGTGAGGCGTGGTCCGGGAACGGCAAACCGTCGTCCTCGAGCTCCTGCCGATTGGCGTAGCCGATCAGGATGCCGGGCGGCTCGCGTGCGTCGGTCATCGCCTCGATGATGTCACTGCTGCGCGTGATGCGGTTGTGGTGTTGCCGCGCCCAGTCGAAGTGCAGCGCCGACAAGCGCGCGATCTGGTCAGCGTAGGCCGGGTCCGCGCCGAGGTCGTGGGTCTCATCCGGGTCGGTCTCGAGGTCGAAGAGGATCGGCCGCATGGTCTCGACGAATATGACTTTCCAACGCCCGTCGAACACCATCGCGAGCCGCGCGTCGTTCTGGTCGACCCCGACGGCCCGGCGCGCGTCGCGCGTGGCGTAGTCGTACTCCGAAATCACGTGGTCCCGCCAGGCGACCTCGCGGCCGTGCAGCAGCGGCTCGAGCGAGCGGCCCTCGGTGATGTGCGGCTTCTGCGTGCCCTCGTAGAAATCGATGAAGGTCGGCAGCAAGTCGATGGCCTCGACCAGGCGGTCCGTGCTGGTGCCGCGCGTCGCGTCGGCCTCGGGCCGCGGGTCGCAGATGATCATCGGCACGCGCGCCGAGCAATCGTGGAAGAGGTCCTTCTCGCCCATCCAGTGGTCGCCCATGTTGTCGCCGTGATCGGAGCAGAAGACCACCATCGTGTCCTCGAATCGGCCGCTCGCCTCGAGGTAGTCGAACAGCCGACCGAGCTGGTCGTCGAGCTCCGAGATGAGTCCCATGTAGACGGGCGCCACCGTGTCGCGGATCGCGTCGCGTGAGAAGCTGTGGCTGACCCGCATGTTGACCCAGGCCTGCATCAAGGGGTGGTCGGTCTCGCGTTCGGCCTGCGTGCGGTTGACCGGCGGCAGGTCCGCCGCCGAATACATGTCGTTGTAGGGCGCCGGCACGAGGTAGGGCCAGTGCGGTTTGATGTAGCTGAGGTGGCAGAGCCACGGCGCGTCGCCCTGCGCCTCGATGAACTCGATGCCGCGCGTCGTCAGCCAGGCGGTCTCCGAGTGTTCCTTCGGCACACGCGCCGGGTACGGTGCGTTCTCCAGCATCCAGCCCGAGAGCAATTCACCGTCCGGCCCCTCGGCCGAATTCGCCCATTCCTCCCAGGGGTTATCACCGTCCATTCCGTGGCTGCGGAGGTAGGCGTCGTAGTCCTCGGCGCAGCGGCCCGGGTAGTCGGAGTGGTTGGTGCCGTCGTCGCGCACCATCACCTCAAAACCGCACTCGGCGACCCGCGCGCCGATCACACTCTCAGGCTCGATGCCAAGCCGCGCCATGCCATCCCGGTCCGGCGTCATGTGGGTCTTGCCCACGAGGGTGCTGACCACGCCGAGCTCGCGCAGGTGGTCGCCCATCGTCGGCTCGCCGACCCGCAGCGGAAAGCCATTCCAGGTCGAGCCGTGGCTGCGCACGTAGCGGCCGGTGTAGTAGCTCATCCGGCTCGGCCCGCAGATCGGCGACTGCACATAGGCCCGGTCGAACCGCACCCCACGCGCCGCAAGCCGATCCAGGTTCGGCGTGTGGATGTGCGTGGCGCCGTAACAACTCAGGTAGTCCCAGCGCAACTGGTCCGCCATGATAAAAAGCACGTTCTTCGCCCGGGTCGCCACGGTGGCCTCGTCAATCGATGGTTGGGACCGGACTAGATTGCCAGTTCTCACCGCGCGAATACACTCGGCGCTGTTGAGTGAAGCTCGCGATCACGCGCACCTCACCCCAACCGCAGAGGCAGAACGACTCTGAACCGACAACCAATTGGTATACCCGCTAACGCCATGGGCAATGGCCCAAATCGATCACCTTCCAGCACGTCCCGCGTGATCTGAATATGACCGACCCATGGATACAACGTCCGCATTTTTTTCTCGTAATATCAGCTACTTAATCTGGTACACTGCAAATCCGCTTGAGCAGTTTTAACGAGTATCTGAGTAAATAGTAATAACCAGTGCGGTGGTTGTTACAGCTGTTAGAAGACAATCGAAAATTTGCGCTTAGTGGCAATCCGTGCAAGCCAACAGCCAAGCACCTGAGTCGATTTCTGGATAATTTTGGCGAAGAAGAGAAGGAGAACTTTTGTGAGTGATGATTCGAACAGTCTTGATCAGGTTTATGGCGCGGAGAACTCCAAAGCGACCCGAACGGCGTACGATGGGTGGGCTGCGGGGTACGACGCTGAAAACATCGGGAACGGGTATCGAGTCCCAGGTATTGGTTGTGCCGTGATCGCTCGGCACGTAGAGCCTAATGGTGAGCCTCTCTTCGACGCAGCATGCGGGACTGGCATCATAGGTGGGATACTCGAACTTCTTGGATATCAGTCCATAGTTGGTTCAGATATATCTCCAGCCATGCTTGAGCAT
>JBCCUP010000075.1 GCA_039196715.1 Pseudomonadota bacterium | reverse complement strand
GCCGTGAACAACCACCAGATTCACTGACCTTTGCGTCCCGTCTGCTTTCAGATCTGACTGCTATGCTCCAGGGAGGTCAGAATTTTGGCGGGAGTCGTGTGTGCACTCAGCAGGTGGACAAAGCGCTTTAGGGTCGGCAGCCAGGGTGCTGTGGACAGGCTGTTTGCTGGTGGTGCTCGCGGCCTGCAGCTGGGTGGATGACACCGGCATCCAGAGCAACGAATCGCCTGATATCCAGCTCGACGCCTCGAACGCCGCGACCGAAGGCGCGTCATTGCGCTGGCCGTTCAGCCTGCTCGACCCGGACGGCAACATCCAGCGCGTGGATGTCAGCCTGCAGGCCGAAGGGCGTGAGGTGACGTCCTGCGGCGCGTGGTTTGCCCCACTCGAATCCGCCAGCTCCCTGCGCGATGCCTGCCAGCCGAGCCTCAGCGATGCGCAGTGCCAGGTCGGCATTGTCACCGGGTCGGATGATGTGCGGCTGACCTTTCCCGAGCTCCGTTACCCGGTTGGCCTGACCTACGACCTCTCGGTGCTCGACACGGGGCTGCAATCGACTTCTCGCACGGTGGACATTTGCGTGCAAACCGTCAGCGCACCACCGATCGCGCAGGCAGACGCGTACAGCGTGACCTACGGCTCGGTGCTCGCGACCAGCGCGGTGCAGTGGGGCGAGGCCTGCGAGGTGGTCGGCGGCACCGGCGTGCTGGCCAACGACACCGACGATTTCGACTACACCGAAACCACCAACAGCGGTGCGCCCTGCCTGACGGCGGAGCTGGTGTCGGCGCCGCAGTTCGCAACGCGCTTCACGCTCGCTGCCGACGGCAGTTTTCAGTACGAAGGCAGCGGCACGGTGGGCCCGGGTGGCTCTGACAGTTTCAGCTACCGCGCCAACGACGGCGTGAACGTCAGCGAGCCGGTGCAGGTTGCGCTCTCGATTGTCGGCGACAACCTGCCGCCGGTTGCCAACGCCCTGTCGCGCAGCATTGACGAGGACACGGTGCTGACTGTGCCGATCACGGAACTCGGGCAGGACCCGGAGGGCCTGAGCCTGCGGGTGGCCTCGCTCGCCCGACCGAGTCAGGGCAGCGCGGAAATCCGCGGCGACGCCGTGGTGTACCGGCCACCGGCCGGCTTCAGTGGCTCGACCCGGATTGCGTTCACGCTTGCCGACGTCGGCGGCGCCACGGCGCAAGGCAGCCTGACGGTCACGGTGCGGCCGGTCAACGACCCACCGGAAATCGTCAGCCTGGCTGACCCGATCGTGATCCAGGTCACCAACCCCGGTGCCCCCGCCAGCGTCACGGTGGCGGCGCGGGTGCGCGACGACGAGACACCGGCACAACAGCTGTTGGTGTCGGCAGACATTGACCCGGGTTTCGCCCGCGCCGCGGTGGGTGGCACGGACGCGCAGGGTGGGGTCGCGATCGTGATCTCGCCGCTCAGGAACGGCAGCGAGGCGCTCGAGGTCAGCGTGCGCGACACGGGCTTCTCCGGACTGTCGGCAGAAACCACGCGGCGCACGGTTCAGGTACAGGTCAGCGGTGTGAATGAAGCACCCATCGCACGAGACGACTCGGCCACGGCGAACAAGGGTGTGCCCGTGGACATCGCCGTGTTGGCCAACGACAGCGACCCGGACGGGCAAGCGATCACCCTGATTGGCGTGGTGACTGCGCCGTCGAACGGGTCGGCGGTGTTGCTCGCCGACGGACTGACGCTCCGTTACACACCGAATCCGGGCTTCTCTGGCAACGACCTTTTCACCTACCGCGTGCGGGACCCACTCGGGGCCGACGCCGTCGGCACGGTGCGCGTGCAGGTGATCAACCAGGCCCCCACCGCGCGCGGCGACAGCTATCAGGTCGAAGGCATCACACCGACCGCGTTGTCGGTGCTGGCCAACGACACCGACCCCGACGGCGACCCGGTGCGCATCACCCGCATCCTCAACGCGCCGGGTGGCTACGTGCTCTCGGTGGCGGGTGACACGGTCCTCTTTCGCTCCATCACCGGCGCGCAGGCCGAGGTCACGTTCACCTACGAGATCGACGACTTCGATGGGCTGACGAGCCAGGCTGAGGTGTCGGTCCGCGTGTCGGAACAGGACCGGCCCTGACCGGCGGAACCGGGATCAGCGATCGCTCGCTGACCCGGTGTCGCCGAGGGCGCGGTAGCCGCCGTACAAGCGCGTCAACGTGGTGATCACGCAGATCACCGCGAAGCCGTAGGCCATCATGGCGAAATGTTGTGGCCAGAGGCAGATGGCGACGAAGAAGCCGATGGTCTCGGTGCCCTCAGCCAGCCCGCCGATGTAATAGAGCGACTTGTGCGGCAGGTCGATCCGCTGCAGGTCGTGCTTTTGTGCGACTGCTGCAAAGGCCAGGAAACTCGACCCGGTGCCCATGAAACACGTGCTCAGACACGCTGCGGCGAGTGCGTTGGCCGCGGGGTCGGCGAGTGCGAAGCCGAACACCACGCTCGCGTAGAAGATGAAATCGAGTGTGATGTCGAGAAAGCCGCCGCGGTCGGTCGGGCCGTTGAGCCGCGCGAGCGTACCGTCGAGGCCGTCGAGTGTGCGGCTGATGAGGATTGCCACCAGCGCGTAGCCGTATTGCTGGAAAGCCAACGCCGGCACGGCCGTCATGCCGATACCAAAACCGACCACGGTGACCGAGTCGGCCGAGACGCCGGCGCGTTGCAGCCGCTTGGCTGCCCGTTGCAGCGGCGGTGCGACCCACTGGGTTGTCCACCTATCCAGCACGGTGCGGGTCCGCGTTGTCTTCGCGTGCCGATGCCGGGCCGAGGTCCGCCATGTGCAGCACCACCCCGCCGTCCGGCGCGTCATCGGGGTCGTGGGTGACCAGCAGCGTTGGCAGGCCCGCGTCGCGAACCACCTCGCCAACGTAACGGCGAAAATTCTGTCGCAGCGCATGATCGAGTCGCGAGTAGGGTTCGTCGAGCAACAGGGCCCTCGGTTCGGCGAGCAGCGTGCGCAACAGACTCACACGCGATTGCTGGCCCCCGGACAGTGTGGCAGGGTCGCGCTTGGCAAAGCCCGCGAGACCGCCACGCTCGAGTGCCGTATCGACAGCGTCGTTGCGGGCCCGCCCACGGATGTGCGCAGGCAAGGCAAAGGCGAGATTCTCTCCAACGCTCATGTGCGGAAACAACAAGGGATCCTGGAACAGGATACCCACTTTGCGCTCCGCCGTCGGCAGGCCATCCAACATCCGGCCACCGAGCAGGACCGTGCCGCTCGCGCTCAGCGTCGGCGGCAGGACCCCTGCCACCAGTGCGAGCAGGCTCGATTTGCCGCTGCCGCTCGGTCCCATCAGCGTGAGAATCTCCCCGGGGGCGACCGTGTGGTCGAGCCGGTCGATCAGGCACGCATCGTTGGTGCCGAGCGAGACACCCCGGAGTTCGAGCGCGTCGGCACTCACAGTCGCATGCCCTCACGGTGTCGGTGGCGCCAGGCTGGCAGCGCAAACGCGAGCGCAAACAGTGCGAGCGGCAGCGCCATCTGGACAAAGGCCAACACTGCCACCAGTCGTCGGTCGCCGCCCGCAGCGATGCCGACGGCCTCGGTTGTCAGCGTGGGCACCCGCCCGGCACCGACGAACAGCGTACTGAGGTATTGCGCAACGCTGACCGAGAAGCCGATGGCGAGCGCGAAGCAGAGCGGTCGAAACAGCATCGGCAGTTTGACCTGCAGTGCCGTCTGCCAGGCGCGTTTGCTGAGGGTGCGACTGACTGTCGAGAGCCGCTGGTCATAGGCTTGCCAGTAGCCAGCGAGGGCAAGCAGGGTGTAGGGCAGGACGAACACCGTGTGCACCCAGACCACGGTCACCAGTTTGCCGTCGAGCCGCCAGTACGCCAGCACGCTCTGAATGCCGAACAGGAAGGTGAGCTGGGGCAACAGCAGTGGCGCATAGAGCGCGGGCAGCCACACCCGCGGCAGGCGCTGATAGCTCTCCAACAGTGCCACGCTCAGCACCAGCGCGAGCGCACTGCTGGCGCCTGCGAGCACCAGGGTGTTCAGCGCCGGTGCCAGGATGGCGTCGAGGTTGCGCACCCAGAACGCGGTGCTGATGCTGTCCGGGAACGCGGACGGGAAACGCCACCGCCAGGTCAGCGACCACAGCACGATCACCGCGAGTGCGCCGCACGTCAGCACCAGCGCTGCTGTGGGCAGGCCGACGCCCAGCAGCCGCCGCGCCAGCGGACGGGCGCGCACGCCGTCGGTGCGGCGCACCCGAAGCGTGCGGGACAGCGCGCGCTCGAGGCCGACCGCGAGGCCGGCGAGCAGCGCGGTGGTCGCCGCCAGCACCAGCGCGCCGGTGGTGCCGATCGGCCATTTTGCGATGTCCGGGTCGCTCAACCACTGGGTGACCTGCACGGCAAAGGTGGGCGGCACACTCGGGCCGAGGATGCGTGCCATGTCGACCACCGACAGGCCGTAGGCCAGCACCACCAGCAGCGGCAAACGGATCTGTCGGTACAACTGCGGCATCAGCAGGCGCCACCACAGTTGCCACTCGTCGTAGCCGAGGCTGCGACCGATCCAGAGCGTGCGCCGGTGATCGACCTGGTTGAGCGCCGCAAGCAGCACCAGCATCAGAAACGGCGCCTCCTTGAGTGCGAGCCCGAGAGTCAATGCGAGTCCGAAGCCGTCCTGTACCGTGGCGATGTCGGGGGGACGGGTCCAGCCGGTGAGCGCGGGGGACACCAGCCGGGCAATCCAGCCGCTGGGTGCGACGAGGAAGGCGAGGCCGATGGCAAAGGCTGCGTGCGGCACGGACAGCAGCACCGGCAGCGTCGATTGCAGCGAGGCGGCGCTGACAAACCGGCGGGTGGCATAGAGCGCCGTCGCCGCGATCAGCAGCGCGAGCGCCGCACCTGCGACGGCGGTGAAGACGCTCAGGCCCAGCGAGCGGTAGACGCCCGGTTGTTGCCAGAGCGCCACCCAGGCCACGTCGCCGGTGACGGGGCTGCCGGAGAAGGAGATCAGTCCGGCGCTGATTGCGACGGTCGCCGCAGTGCCAATGGCAACCGGCAGCACGACCGTCAGTACCACCGTGGCAGAGGCCGCCAGTCGGTGGTGTGTGCTCATCCGCCGTAGCGTTGCTGCCAGCGTGCCTCGAGTTCACCGACCCAGCTGGCGTGCGGTTCGGGCAGCGTCGGGCTGAGTTCGGCCGGGCTCAGCGTCGCGACGCCGAGCGGCAGGGCGTCGAACGTGGCGCGGTCCGTGTCACTGAGTTTGCCTTGCGCGAGCACGCTTGGATCGCCCCAGACGTCGGGATTGGCTTTCTCGGCCTGGGCGTCGGCGGACATCAGAAAGTTCGCGAACACCTTCGCGCCGGCGGCGTTGCTGCTGTTGAACGGCACGGCGACGAAGTGGGTGTTGCCCAGCGTGCCGCCGGTGTGGATATAGGTGCGCACGGTTTCGGGCAGTTGACCGTCGGCGATCGCCCGGCTGGCCTCGTTCGGGTTGAAGCTCAGCGAGATGTCGATCTCGCCGTCGTCAAGCAGCTGCCGCATGACCTGGGCGTCCTTGGGGTGGTTTTCCCCTTGTCGCCACATGTGCGGATGCAATGCATCGAGGAAAGTCCAGAGCGGCGCGAGCACGGCGTCGATGTCGGCGGCCTCGGACGCCGGGGCGATCAAGGCCTCCGGTGTGTCGGTGAGTTCGAGCAACACCTGCTTGATGAAGGTCGTGCCGTGGAAGTTGGGCGGGTTGGGGTAGGTGACCCGGCCTGGGTTGGCCTCGGCGTAGGCGAGCAGCTCGGCCATCGAGGTCGGGTGCTCGGCGCCGCGCGCGGTGTCGTGCATGAACACCAGCTGAGCCATGCCCCACGGTGCCTCGAGGTTGTCGACCGGCTCACCGAAATCGAGGGTTGTGGTCGGCTTGCCCTCGGTGTCGACGAGCGCGTAGTTCGGCGCGTCCTGTGTCCACGGGCCGTGCAGCAGACCGTTGGATTTCAGGGTGCGGAAGTTCTCGCCGTTCACCCAGATCAGGTCGACTGTGCCGTCGCTGGTGCGGCCCGCGGTCTGCTCGGCGAGGATGCGGGCGACCACCGCCGCGGTGTCGTCAATCTTGACGTGTTCGACTGTCACGCCGAAGCGCGCCTCGGTCTCGTCAGCCGCCCACGCGATGTAGCGGTTGATCGCGTCCGACCCGCCCCAGGCGTTGAAGTACACCGTCTGACCCTTGGCTTCGGCCTCGACGGCGGACCAGTCGGCGCTGGCCACGGTCATCGACGCCACGCTGGCGGCGAGCGCCACGGCGGCGGTTGCAAGTCGTCTCATTCTGTCCTTTCCTCTTGGGGCGTTCGGATCCCTGCTGCACGGTAATCGCAGGTGTGCTTTTGGCGTGCATTATGGGAAATGCACAGCGCAGTAGTATACGTGGTAACGCGACGCATCCCGAGCACCGAGGACACCCCCAAGGCCATGACTGACTCCGCCCCCGCCGCTGCGCCCCGCAGACCTGTCCTGCTGGTTATCATGGACGGCATCGGGCACAACCCCTCTCGGTTGAACAACGCGGTTGCCGCGGCCCGCACACCGGCGCTCGATTCGCTGTACTCGCGCCACCCGCTGACGGTGCTCGAGGCCTCGGGGCGGGCGGTCGGCTTGCCTGCGGGCCAGATGGGCAATTCGGAAGTCGGGCACCTTACGCTCGGCTGCGGCGCCGTGCTGCGCCAGGACCTCGTACGCATCAACGACGCCTGCGCCGACGGCTCGGTGCAGCGGAATCCGGCGCTTTGCGACGCGCTCGACGCGGTGCGCGCCTCGGGCCGCCCGCTGCACCTGCTGGGCCTGGTCTCCGACGGCGGCATCCACAGCCACATCGACCATCTGATGGCCCTGATCGACGCGGCGCACGCCGCCGGGGTGCGACCGCTGGTGCACATGATCACCGACGGCCGCGACACCGCGCCGCGCTGTGCCGAGCGGTACGTTCACCAACTTGCGCCGAGCCTGGCGGCGGCGGGCGGGGCGATCGCCTCGGTGTGTGGCCGCTACTTCGCGATGGACCGCGACAAGCGCTGGGAGCGCGTCGAACGCGCCTGGCGGCTGCTTGCCATGGGCGAGGGCGCTGAGGCGGCCGACGCACTCGCCGCGATTGCGCAAGCGCGCGCGGCCAACCAGGGTGACGAGTTCCTCGAGCCGGCGCGCACCGCCGCCTTCGAGCCGATCGATGCGGGCGATCAGGTGGTCTTCTTCAACTTCCGCAATGACCGCCCGCGTGAGCTGACCGAGGCCCTGACGTCGAGCGATTTCGACGGTTTCGACCGCGGCGCCGTCGGGCGTGCCGCCGTCACCACGCTGACCCGCTACGACGCTGCCTACGACCTGCCTGTGATGTTCGAGAAGGAGCGCCCGACGCACACTCTCGGCGAGGCGGTCAGCGACGCTGGCCTCACGCAGTTCCGCTGCGCCGAGACCGAGAAGTACCCGCACGTCACGTTCTTCTTCAACGGCCAGCGCGAGACACCGTTGGCTGGCGAATCCCGCGCCCTGGTCGATTCACCACGCGTCGCCACCTACGACCTCCAACCCGAGATGAGTGCGCACGCGGTACGGGATGCCACCCTCGCCGCACTCGAGCAGGGCGGCTACGGGCTCTATGTGGTGAACTTCGCCAACGGCGACATGGTCGGCCACACCGGTGTCGCGCCAGCCTGCATCGCTGCCGTCGAGGTGGTCGACCAGTGTGTCGGCGCCCTGGTGGAGGCGGCCGAGCGCGTTGGCGTGAGCGTGATCGTCACGGCGGACCACGGCAACTGCGATAGGTTGTCGGACCCGATCACCGGGGAGCCACACACCCAGCACACCACCTTCCCGGTTGCCTGTTGTGTGGTCGACCCGGCCAACCCGGTCCTGGTCAACGGGGGCGGCCTTGGCAATATCGCCGCAACCGTGTTGACCCTGATGGGCCTGCCGACGGTCGACACCATGGAGGGACACCTGTTGCGAGACGCCTTGCCATGACGGCCACATCAGACCACTGGACCACCGAGGCGGCGTTGCCGGCGCTGGCCGAGTCCATCGAGTCGAACTGGGCGCGCGCCGAGACGCTCGACTTCGCGGGTGTCGACGGCGTGGCCATCCACGCGGTTCGCATCGCCGCGGTCGACGGGGTACCGGCCGCGGCGCCGATCCTGCTGTTGCCGGGGCGCACCGAGCCGCTGGTCAAATACCGCGAGCTGGCCTATGACCTGAACCGCGCCGGCCACACGCTCTACCTGATCGACCACCGCGGCCAGGGTTTGTCGGGTCGCCTGCTCGGTGACACCGAACGTGGCCACGTGCTGGATTTCGCACACTACGTCGACGACGCCGAACGCCTGCTCGACACCGCGGTGCTGCCGCGCGAGTCAGCGCCGCCGGTACTGTTCGCGCACTCGATGGGCGGGTGCATCGGCACGCGCCTGCTGCAACGCCGCGCCGACGCCTTCGCCGCGGCCGTGTTGTTCTCGCCCATGCTCGAAATCCTCACAGGGTCTGTGCCCGGGTGGGTGGCGCGTTCCATCAGCGTCGCGCTGAACAGCCTGCCGTTTGGCCTCGCGGACGACACCGCCTACGTGCCCGGCGGCCGTGGCTTCGAGCAGATCGCCTTCGAAGCCGACGGCGAGCTCAACCCGCTGACCCACAGCCTGGTGCGCTTCGAGCGTCTGATGCACGACTACGTGGCCTTCCCGGCGGCGCGCCTGGGTTCGCCGACACGGGGGTGGTTCAAGCAGGCGCTGGCGGCGATGGCCGACGCCATCGACGAGGCCGAGCGCGTCACCTGCCCGACGCTGGTGTTCGGTGCGGGCGACGACCCGATCGTCGGCACCGGCGGTCAGACCCGCCTCTGCAACGGCAGTGACCACATCGAGGGTCCACGAATCATTCCCGACGCACGACACGAATTGCTCATGGAGCAGGACGACATTCGCAACCGCGTGCTCGACGACGCGTTGGCTTTTGTGAGGCGCGTCACGGCCTGCTGAGCCGCCGTATCGCCGGGGTAACACCGCAAACCCGAAAGTGCGGGTGTCATCACGCCGGTGCGTGACGCGACGCGGTCTGCGTCGCATTTTTCTGCCCCTCGGATCACGAGAATGTTTCTCCAACGAAACACATCGCGACCCTGAGGTGACAACATGCCCGCTTGGCGAATACTGGTCTGCGTCTGCCTGGCCCTCGGCATCTCCCTGGCGGCAGATGCGGCAACCGCTGCGACAGACGGCGCGTCCACCGGCGCCGCCACGATCCGGATCACCGTCACGCACGTGCCGACCCTGACCGTCGCCGCGCCGGCCTCCGCCGCCGCGACCACCGCAGACGACGCGTGTGTGTTCGCGAGCCGTCACGCCGCCCCGCACCACGTCTACCAGAGCGACGCCTTTGCGGACGTCAACGCGGCTGCGGCGCCGGCGGCCACCGTGTTCGGCGGTGGGGCTTTCTGCCCGGACCTCGACACCGCGCACGACGCGCTGCTCGTGCGCATCGTCCCCGAGTAACACCACTCGCCGTGCCGTTGTGCTTGCGCGTCAGGGTGGCTGCTACACTGCAGATTCACCCCGCCGAGCGACGCGTGTGTCTACCTCCACTCTCCCGAAATTCGGCATGGGCGCGTCGCTGACGCGCATCGAAGACGCCAAACTCCTGACCGGCCAGGGCCGTTATGCCGACGATGCCGCGGCACAGTCCGACGCGCTGATCGCGGTCTTTGTCCGTTCCCCGCACGCGCACGCGCGCGTCCTCTCGATCGACACGGCACAGGCCGCCGGCATGCCCGGCGTGCAGAAGGTGTACACCGCGGCCGATGTCGAGACGATCGCCGATTTGCGTTGCGCCGCGCCGGTGCCGCAGGTCTCCGGCGAGCCCATCACCCAGCGGCCGATTCCGGCGCTCTGTCGCGACACGGTGCGGCACGTCGGCGATGCGGTTGCGATGGTCATCGCCGATTCGGTCAACCTCGGCAAGCGGGCGGCCGAGTGGGTCCACGTCGAATACGAACCGTTGGATGTCTGCGCCGACACGGCCGCTGCGCTCGACCCGGACGCCGCGCGCGTTTACCCGGACGCCGAGAGCAACCTCGCGTTCGAATCGCTGCTCGGCAGCCGCGAGGCCACCGACACGGCTTTCGAGGGCGCAGCGCGTGTGTCCGAGGTCACCCTGGTCAACAACCGGCTCGTGTGCAACTACATGGAGCCACGTGCGTGCCTGGCACAATACAGCCCTGACACACGGCAGTTCACCATGGAAGTGCCGACGCAAGGCGTGCACGGCATGCGCGATACCCTGGCCGGCGCACTCGGCATCGAGTCCGGTAACCTCCGTGTGATCACAGGCGACGTCGGTGGCGGCTTCGGCACCAAGGTGTTCTGCTACCGAGAATACCCGCTGTGCCTGTTCGCCGCGCGCGATCTCGGGCGTGCGGTGCGCTGGACCTGCGAGCGCACCGAGCACTTCGTGCAGGATGCGCACGGCCGCGACAACCTGGTCACGGCGCGCATGGCGATGGACGACGACGGCCGCTTTCTCGCACTCGACGTCGACCTGATCGCCGCGATGGGCGCCTACCTGCACTGCTTCGGGCCCTTCATACCCTACCTCGGCGTGTCGATGTCGACCGGGTTGTACGACATCCCGGCGCTGGCCGCGAACATCCGCGGTGTCTACACCCACACAACCCCGACCGATGCGTACCGGGGCGCTGGCCGGCCGGAGGCCACCTACGTGCTCGAACGCTTGGTCGACCAGTGCGCTCGTGACCTCGGCGTGACGCCGGACGAGATCCGGCGGCGGAACCTGATTCAGCCCGAGCAGTTGCCCTACACCTCGGCCGGGGGACGCATGTACGACACCGGCGAGTTCCACGAACACATGGCACTCGCCATGGCGCGCGCGGACTGGAGCGGGTTCGAGGCGCGCGCGCGCGAGGCCGAGGGCCGCGGGTGTTTGCGTGGCATCGGCATGGCGAGCTACATCGAGGCCTGCGCCTTCGCCGGATCGGAGCCCGCCCACCTCGCACTTGAGCTCGACGGGCGGTTCAGCCTGCGGATCGGTACTCAAAGCAACGGGCAGGGGCATGCGACCGCCTACGCACAGATCGCGGCTGAGGCGCTCGGTGTGGACTACAGCGCGATCGTGGTGCGCCAGGGCGACACCGACGAACTTGCGCGTGGCGGTGGGACCGGGGGATCACGCTCAATCCCGCTCGGTGGCGCGTCCGCGCAGGTCGCTGCCCGCGAACTCAAGACGGTGATTCAACGGCTGGCCGCGGAGGAACTCGAGGCCGCTGAAGCCGACATCGAGATCCACGACGGCCACGCCACGGTGGTGGGCACCGACAAACGCATTTCGCTTGCCCGCCTGGCAGAGACCGCCCCGGACGCGGCGAGCCGCACCGCGATCGGCAACGTCGAACAGGCCGAGGCCACGTACCCCAACGGCACCCACATCTGCGAGCTCGAGGTCGACCCGCGAACCGGCGTCACGACGCTGGTGCAGTGGACCGCAATCGACGATTTCGGCGTCACGGTCAACCCGCTGCTGCTCTCCGGCCAGGTGATCGGCGGGGTGGTGCAGGGCATCGGCCAGTGCCTGCACGAGCGGGTGGTCTACGATGAGACAGGGCAGTTGCTGACCGGGTCGCTGATGGACTACCAGCTGCCGCGCGCCGCCGACCTGCCGCCGATTCACTTCGAGACGCGCAACGTGCCCTCGACAACCAACGCGCTCGGCATCAAGGGCGCCGGCGAAGCCGGCACCATCGCGGCGGCGCCGGCGGTGATGAACGCCCTGTCGGACGCGCTGATGCGGGCCTACGGCCAGCCGGACATCGACATGCCGGCAACGCCGGGCTTGCTCTGGGAACGGATACAGGCGCTGGAAACCCGGGCGGCCTCCTGAGTCCGGGCCGCCGACCGCCACAGAAGAGGGGACGTCGGGGTGATTGGAATTCGCATGACATGGATGGGCGGCTGCCTGCTGGCCGCCGGCGTGACCGTCGGCCTGGTGGGCAACACGTGGTTCAGCACGGTGCAGGCCTACGGTGACGCCTCCGAAGCGGACTCCTCGGCAGACTGCGGCACCGCGCCGTGCCCGACCGACGCCCCGGTCTCGGACGCTGCCCAGCACTTGCGAGAGCGCATCGTGCGGCCCGAGGACGCGGCGTCGTTCGACGGTGACCGCGACGCGCTGGCTGCGCGCGGTGCGCGGCTGTTCGCCGACAACGACCTCAGCTCCAATGGCCTCGCGTGCATTTCCTGCCACGCCGGCATGAACCTCTACAACGACAGCTTCACCGAGGCGTACCCCCACCGCGTGACCATGCCGTTTGAAACTGCAGGCTTGGATACCGTTGACGCGGAGACCATGGTCCAGTTCTGTCTGGTCATGCCGATGGGCACCGACCCCTTGCCCTGGCAGTCGCAAGAGCTTGCTGCGCTCTCGGCGTACATCGAGAAGATCCAGCCCGAGTACGCGGCCGCGGTACCCTAGGCGCGGGTCGCACCGGCGGGCGTTTCGGTGACACAGAGGCCAACGCTATACTCCAGCAACGTGTTTTCGGGTGATGACTGTGCAGCAGACGGGCGTTGTGGCATTCCAGGGCGAACTCGGCGCCTATTCGCACCAGGCGTGCAGGCAGGCCTACCCTGAGCACACGGTGCTGCCGTGCGAGAGTTTCCAGGCGGCGATTGCGGCCGTGCGCGACGGGGAAGCCGACCTCGCCATGCTGCCGGTCGAGAATTCGACCTACGGCCGGGTCGCCGACATCCACCAATTGCTGCCTGAGTCGGGCTTGCATATCATTGCCGAGGCCTTCGTGCGCGTGCGCATCGCGTTGTTGGGTCTGCCCGGTGCGGTGGTGAGTGACATCGAGCAGGCCTACAGCCACCCGGTCTTGCTCGGGCAGTGCCGCGAGTTTCTCAAGGCCCACGGTATTACCGGTGTGGTTGGCGTCGACACCGCCGGCTCGGCACGCAGCATTGCCGAAGCGGGTGACAAGCGTGTCGGGGCGCTGGCCTCGACCCTCGCAGCGGACATCTACGGGCTCGATGTGATCGCGCGCGACATCGAGGACCGCGACCACAACACCACGCGGTTTCTGGCGATGGCGCGGGACCCGTCGACGCCGGCAGCCGACGTCGAGGTGATGACGTCTTTCGTCTTTCAGGTGAAGAACATCCCGGCGGCGCTCTACAAAGCGCTCAGCGGCTTCGCCACTTGCGGTGTCAACATGGTCAAGCTCGAGAGCTACATGCTCGACGGTTCGTTCACGGCCACCCAGTTTTACGCCGAGATTCAGGGCGACAAGCGCGACCCCAACGTCGAGCAGGCGATGCGCGAACTCGGGTACTTCACCAAACGGGTCGATGTGCTCGGGGTCTACCCCGCGGCCAAACAGCGCTGAACCGGCACCCGCACAACCGCCCTCAGAGAAGCGCGGCTTCAGCGGTGCGCAACGGCAGGTTGGCCGACACGGGTGTACGCGCGACGACGATGTGTGATTCGACATCGCTGACCAATTGCATCTTCAGCAGTTGCTCGCGCAGGAAGCGGTCGTAGCCTTGCACGTCGGTGGTTACGATCTTGAGCAGGTAGTCGATCGCGCCTGTCACCCGCTCACAACTGACCACCTCCTCCATCGTGACCACCTGTTCCTCGAACGTGTCCATGCGGTCGGTGCTCGGCAGTGACAGCTTGACGAAGGCGTACACGGTGCAATTGAGCCCGATTGCCGTAGGGTCGATTGCCAGGCGTTGGCCGAGGATGACGCCGTCGCTGCGCAGGCGCTGGACCCGCCGCCAGCACGGGGAGTTCGACAGGTTGACCGCGTGCGCGAGGTCGCTGATCGAGGCGTCCGGCGTGGTTTGCAGGTGGTTGAGGATGCGCCAGTCGACTGTGTCAAGTTTGGGCATTTTTTTCTCAAATCATAACTATCAGGGTAAATCATACTCATAAATGTGCAGATAGCGGCAATAAAAGCACGATAATGCCTGTTCTAGGCTTCTAGGATGTTCTCTGTTGCACAGCCCTTTCGGTGCCTGACTGAGGACACGCCATGAACGCCCCCCTGTCGATCCCGAACGCGCGGTACGCGCCTGAGAGTGAGCGCGTCCTCCTCAACGGCACCCAGGCCGTGGTCAGAATGCTGCTCGAACAGGCCGCTTGCGACCGGGCTGCGGGCCGGGTGACCGGCGGCTACGTCAGCGGCTACCGGGGCTCGCCGGTGTCGAGCCTGGACGTCGAGCTGCAGCGTCACGCCGAGCGGTGTCGGTCGGCGAACATCCACTTCAACCCGGGCGTGAACGAAGACTTGGCTGCCACGGCGGTCTGGGGCAGCCAACAGGCCGGTTGGGCCGACAGCGCGACGGTGTCAGGGGTGTTCGGGCTCTGGTACGGCAAGGGGCCGGGGGTTGACCGCTGCGGCGATGTCTTCAAGCACGGCAACTACAGCGGCACCGCCGCCGACGGGGGCGTGATTGCACTCGCCGGTGACGATGCACAGGCGAAATCCTCGGTCTGGCCCAGCCAGAGTGACTACGCGTTCATCGACGCGGAGATGCCGGTGCTGTCACCGGGCTCGGTCGGCGAGCTCATCGAACTCGGCTTGCTGGGCTACGGACTCTCGCGCTACACCGGGCTCTGGGTCGGCTTGCTCGGCCACACCGACGTGATGGACAGCACTGCGAGCGTGGCACTGGACGATTGCCGCGTGCCGCTGTCGCTGCCGGCGGGCCCGGCGCCGCGCGAACAGCTCGACCTCAACCGGCCGGCCAACCTCGCGTTGCGCCACGAGGCCGAGGTGTTGCTGCGCGAGCTCAAACTGCCGGCCGCCCGGGCGTTCGCCCGCGCCAACGCGCTCAACCGCGTGGTCGTGGCGCCCCGGCGGACGCGCATCGCGCTGGTTGGCGTCGGGCACGCGTTCACCGCACTGCGCGACGTGCTCGCGGACCTCGGTTTCGACGAGACACGGCTCCGCGTCGCTGGCATAAGACTGTGTCAGGTGCGCATGCCCTGGCCGCTCGATGCGGCGGACGTCAGCGACTTCGTGCGCGACGCCGAGCGGGTGCTGGTCGTGGAGCACAAACGCCCATTGGTGGAGCAACAGCTGCTGGCGCACGTGCACCGCTTGCGCGCCGACGTGCGCGTCTTCGGCAAATGTGACGACGACGGTCGGGTGTTGCTGTCCGAGAGTGGCCAACTCGACGCGCTGCAGCTGCGTCGTGCGCTGGCGCGTGTGCTGCCGCCCGAGATCTGGCCGGTCGACGTTCGCCGAGACGGGGCCTTCGAGCCCGCGGCGGCGCCGCTCAACGAACCCGGCGCGCCGGTGCGCACGCCGTTCTTCTGTTCGGGTTGTCCGCACAACAGCAGCACGCAAACCGCGCCCGGGCAGCGGGTGATGGCGGGGGTCGGGTGCCATGTCATGGCCGAGACCATGGGTCGCACCACCGAGAGCCTCACGCAAATGGGCGGTGAGGGCGTCACCTGGCTTGGCATGTCGCCGTTCAACCCGGGCGACCACGTCAGCGCGAACCTCGGTGACGGCACCTTCTATCACTCCGGCAGCATGGCCATTCGTGCGGCCGTCGCAGCTGGGGTGCCAATCACCTTCAAGCTGCTCTACAACGAGGCCGTGGCGATGACCGGCGGCCAGACGGTCGACGGGCCGCTCACGGTCGCGCGCACAGTGGCCTTGCTGCGCGCCGAGGGCGTCGAGCGCATTGCCCTGGTCAGCGACGAACCCGAAGCCTGGCAAGGCCGTGAACAGAGCGCCGGGTTGCCGGTGTCGCCACGCGCAGAACTCGCACGCGTCGAGGCCGAGCTCAAGGCCGAAGGCGGCGTCTCTGTGATTCTCTACATCCAGACTTGCGCCACCGAAAAGCGGCGACAACGCAAGCGCGGTACACGTGAAGCTGCGCCGCAGACGCTCTGGATCAACCCGGAAGTCTGCGAGGGCTGCGGCGACTGCACGCGGGCGAGCAACTGCCTGTCGGTGGAGTCGATCGACACGGACCTCGGGGTCAAACGGCAGATCAACCACCAGACCTGCAACGACGACTACCGTTGCGCAGACGGGTTTTGCCCGTCTTTCGTTGCCGTCGAGGGCGCCACACCGGTCAACCGCACGGCTGCAGCCCTGCCCGCCGTTGACCTGCCGGAACCGGCCACCCGCGATCCTTCGGCCGAGACCAACGTGCTGATGCTCGGCGTGGGCGGTCTCGGCATCACCACCACTGCGGCGATTCTCTCGGCGGCAGCCCACCTTGATGGCCTCGCGAACCAGTCACTCGGCATGGCCGGTTTGGCGCAGAAGGGCGGGCCAGTGAGCGCGCAGACCCGTCTCGGCGGCGTGGCCGGCTCGGGCAAACTCGCGCCAGCGAGTGCCGACCTTGTCATTGCAGCTGACATGGTCAGCGCGATCACGCCGGCCAACCTCGGCCTGTGCGACGCCACGCGCACGCAGTTTGTCGGCAACGAACACGTGGCACCGACGGCGAGCCAGGCCCTCGCATCGCTGCCGGCCTCGGGGTTCGCGGCACTTGCGAAACGCGTCGAGCCCTTTGTCCGGGCACTTCACGCCGTCGACGCCTACCACCTGGCGGTGCACTACCTTGGCGACGCCGTCTTCACCAACACCGTGATGCTCGGCGTGGCACTGCAGCGTGGGGCGTTGCCGGTGACCCGTGCGAGTGTCGAACAGGCCATTCGCGACAACGGCGCTGCGGTCGAGCGCAACCTGCAGGCGCTCACGCTCGGTCGGATCGCCGTGGTCGCCCCCAACGAGCTCGTGGCGCGGCAACGGCCGGTGGTCGAGGACGTCACCGCCGCAGCGCGCATTGACCGCCTCGCGGCGCGCCTGGTGGACTACGGTGGGCAACGTGTTGCCGCACGCTACCGCGAAACCCTGGCACCGCTGATCGTGGTTGCGCGCGACGAGACGGTCTCGGTCGCGGCGATGCAGCTGTACCGCCTGATGGCGAACAAGGACGAATACGAAGTGGCACGACTGCACAGTGCGCCAGCGGCACGGGCGGCTCGCGAGGCAGCTGTGGGGGCCGGCGGATCGCTGTCGCTCTACCTCGCGCCGCCGGGGCTGTCGCCGGTCACGGACGGTGTGCCGCAGAAACGCCGGTTCGGGGCGTGGGTGTTTCCGGCGCTGCGCCTGCTGCAACACGGCCGTGTGCTGCGCGACACGCCCTTCGATCCGTTTGGCTACACGCGCGAACGCCGTGACGCACGCGCGCTGCTGGCCGACTACCGCGACGACATCCGCACGGCGGTGAGCGCCTGCCAGGCGGGGCGCCACGCCTGGGCGACCGAGATGCTGCGCTGGCCGCAAACGGTCAAGGGCTACGGCCACGTGCGGTCGCAGTCGGCCGCTGACGCCCGCAAGCGCCGCGCGCTGTTTCACGGCGACGGTGTGCCGCACACCGTGGTGCCGATCGTGCGCCAGGCCGGGCCGCGCCAGGCCACGCCTGCCGCGGACCTGGCGCCGGTGTCGCGCTCGGCGAGCTGAGGCCCGGGCTCAGGTCAGGCGCTGGAACGCGGCGGCGAGGTCGGCTTGTGCCGTCGCGTAGGGCGCCGGGCCGAAGCTCACGCGGGCCACGCCCGCCTCGGTCGCACCCGCGATGGTCAGCGGGTCCATCATCATGACGTTGACCGGCAGGGACGTGCCACGGACCACCTCGGCAATCAGCGCGAGGTCGGTGAGACCGGGCACGAAGAAGCCACTCGCCCCCACCGCCGCGTAGGCCGCCGCCCGTTCCAGTGCGGCGTCGAGGTGGTCGCGGTGCGTCGCCGGTTTGGATTGCAGAAAGAGGTCCGTGCGCGCGTTGATGAACAGCGGCACCCCGGCGGTATCGGCGGCGGCGCGGATTGCGCCGATGCGGTCGGCCTGGACATCGACTGCGTGCAGACCGGCGCCGCCGACCACCCGGTCTTCGAAGTTCAAACCGACGGCGCCGGTGTCGATCAGTTGGGTGATGTGCTCGGACAGCGTCGCCGGATCGACTGCGTAGCCGCCCTCGAAATCAACCGTCAGTGGCAGGTCAACGGTGGCTGCGATGCGTGCGGCCACGCGCAAGGCGAAGTCGAGCGGGATCGCCTCGCCGTCCTTGTAGCCGTGCGCCGCGGCCACCGACCAACTGCCGGTGGCAACGGCCGGCGCGCCGGCCTTCGCCAGGGTTTTCGCGCCGCCGGCGTCCCAGATGTTGTAGAGCACGAGCGGGGTGCCCGAGACGTGAAGGGCGTGGAAGGCGGTGGCTTTGTCGGCTTGGCTCATCGGTGGCGTCAACAGTCAGAGGGAGCCCGTGACTCTACCACCTTGGCCGGGTCGGCTGGGGCGTACCGCTCAAGCCGCGAGGTCGGGTCGGTTCGGCCCGCGGTCGGCGTCGACGGTGCGCTCGTGGGCCCAGGCGCGCAGCTCACCGACGGCGTTGCGGCGCAACACCGACAGCGGTTGGGTGCGGCCGAGCTCAGTGACCACGTCAACGGTCATGAGCGTGTCGCCAGAGCCAATGCTGTAATTCGCTGACACGATCGCCTGCTCGATCTCAGCGCCCGAGAACCCGTCGCTGTGGGCGGCGATCTGATCGAGGTCGAAGCCGTCTGCGGGGAGCGCGCGGCGCGCCAACACGGCGGCGACAATCGCCTTGCGGGCGTCGTGCGTCGGCAGGTCGACGAAGAACACCTCGTCGAGGCGGCCCTTGCGCATGATCTCCGGCGGCAGGCGCGTCACGTCGTTGGCGGTCGCGACGATGAACACCCCGCGGGTGTTCTCTTGCATCCACGACAACAGCGTGCCGAGCACGCGCTGGGACGCGCCGGTGTTGTCCTGGCCGCCGCTGATTGCTTTCTCGATCTCGTCGATCCACAGCACGCACGGCGCGAGGACGTCGGCGCTGCGCAGGAGCTCGCGGATGTTGCGCTCACTCTCGCCGATGAACTTGTTGTACACCGCGCCGATATCGAAGCGGATCAGTGGCACGCCGAGCTGTCCGGCAACGGCCCTGGCGCAGAGGCTCTTACCACAACCCTGGACACCGAGCAGCATCATGCCTTTCGGGCGATCGGCGCTCGGGTCGTTGCCGATGATCGCGTGCTTTCGGGTGTTGAGCCAGTTCTTGAGGTAGCTGAAGCCGCCGATGTCGTCGAAGTCGCGGGTGTCGTACTCGAAGGAGAGCGCGCCGTCCTTGCTGATCAGGTCGTACTTCGCGCGCATCACCTCGGCGAGGTCCGATTGCGTGATGGCGTCGTCGGTTTGAATCGCGTTGCGCACGAGCCGTTCGGCGTCGGTGTAGGTGATGCCGGTCAGGTTGCGCACCAGCAGCGATTTCGCCTTGGGGTCGATCGCGACCTCCGGGGTTTTCTCGCGGATCTTGTGCAGTTTGACCTCGCGCTCGATCAGCTCTTCGATGTGCTGAGCTGTCGGCAGCGACACCGTGAACGGCGCGGTGAGCTTCTGCACCTCCGGCGGCACGGGCACGGCGTGGCTCAACAGTACGATCTTGTTGCCCTGCCGGTTGGCCGAGAGTGCGAGCTCCTTGAGCAATCGGACCACGCGCGGGCTCTCGAAGTAGGGGTGGAAGTCGAGCAGCACGATCACGGTGTCCTGGAAGCGCGTCGCCGCGGCGTCGAGCGCCTGCTCCGGGTCGCGGTCCGGCAGCTCGGTCAACGGGGCGTCCTCGCCCTGCAGCGACAGCGGCCGCGAAGCAAACTGGCCGGTCTTGAGCGGCTGGAAGCCAGAGGCAATCGACCAGCGTTGCGCACCCAGGCGGCAGTGGCCAGCAGCGAGCGCAATCAGCGACAGACAGCGCTCTTCCTCGTCACTCTCGAGCACCAGCACGGGAAAGTGGGCGTGCAGGAGCTGCTCGAGCTGCTCGACGTCGCTGCCATGCATGGGGCTGCCTCGGGATACCGGAATGCCCAGCTATCGGCAATCACGGCACCACAGTGAAGCACTCGTTAGTACACGACCTGGTTTCCAGTGACGTGGCTAGGGCCAACATCGCTTCGCCCGGGTCTGCTGCGCAGAGCCCGCGCTCCCACAGCGGATCCGGGCAGCGCTCCCATTTCCGGCGGTCACCAAACCCCGTGGGAGCGTCATCCTTGGCGCAGCCAAGATGGCGCGAAGGCCACGCGGCCTGATTCAAAATCGCTTCGCCCGGGTCTGCGTTGCAGAGCCCGCGCTCCCACAGTGGGTCGGGGCGTCACTCAGACACCCGGCCGCCGCAAGCCCCGTGGGAGCGTCATCCTTGGCAAAGCCAAGATGGCGCGAATGGCACGAGGCCAGGGCCAACACCGCTTCGCCCGGGTCTGCTTCGCAGAGCCCGCGCTCCCACAGCGGATCCGGGCAGCGCTCCCATTTCCGGCGGTCACCAAACCCCGTGGGAGCGTCATCCTTGGCGAAGCCAAGATGGCGCGAATGGCACGAGGCCAGGGCGAACACCGCTTCGCCCGGGTCTGCTTCGCAGAGCCCGCGCTCCCACAGTGGGTCGGGGCGTCACTCAGACACCCGGCCGCCGCAAGCCCCGTGGGAGCGTCATCCTTGGCGCAGCCAAGATGACGCGAATGCTACGCGGCCCGGTTCGACACCGCTTCGCCCGGGTCGGGTTCTACCCCGCCATCTCGGACACTTCAGAAAAGAGCCATAGTGGCCGCTAGGAGTGTTTATGAAGACAAGACGACAATACAGTGCCGAGTTCAAG